>JADLAP010000081.1 GCA_020848195.1 Phycisphaeraceae bacterium | reverse complement strand
TGAGCCGCGCCGGTGATCATGTTCTTGACGTAGTCGGCGTGGCCTGGGCAGTCCACGTGAGCGTAGTGGCGCTTGTCCGATTCGTACTCGACGTGGCTGGTGGCGATGGTCAGAATCTTCGTCGGGTCGCGCCGGCCTTCCGACTCCGAAGCCTTGGCCACTTCGTCGTAGGACTTGAAGTTGGCCAGGCCTTTGGCGGCCTGCGTCGCCGTGATCGCCGCGGTCAAGGTCGTCTTGCCGTGGTCGACGTGACCGATCGTGCCAACGTTGACGTGCGGTTTCTTACGTTCAAAGGTACCTTTCGCCATCGGGAACTTGACCTCCGCTTGCAGAAAACAGATGGGTTCCTGCCCCACCGGCAGGCCCAGGGTGCATTGTCGGGCGGACCTGCTGACCGCACGCCGCCATGAGTCGGGTCGAACACCGACCGGACCCTGTCAAACCGAAAAATAAAGAGCTTAGGGATTATCCCCAAGCTCCTATGGCTGTCAAGCCGAGGGGGACACCACTCCCGTCAGAAGCCCCGGGGGGCATTCACGGACAACGGGCCCACCAAACTAACCCGTCCAGCGTAACTTATTGCCGATTTTTGTCAACCGGCGCGTGTGCAAATGGTTCGATTCCCGTTCGATTCCGCCGACAACCGGACGCGCGGGCCGTTGGCCCGCGGCTATGAAGGAGAGGAGTTGCTCAGTATCAGCCGCGAGCCAACGGCTCGCGCGTCCCGTGCCGCGAGCTTATCCCCGCGTGCCTTGCCCCGACATCTCCACCAGCCGGCGAAGGAAATAGCGGTAATTCTCCAGGCTGATGTCCGCCGAGACGGAATGATCGATACAGGGGATGTAGCCGCCCTCCGCCATCACCGGCCTCAGCTCCTCCATCGCCAGGTCAATCTCGTGCCGACCGGCCGCGATCCGCCGCTTGTCCACGCCCCCAATCATGCGAAGGCCACGCCCGAACGTCCGGCGAAGCGCCACCGGATCCATGTTCGCCGCCACCTCGCACGGCGCCACGCAGTCGATCCCTGCTTCCATGCAGTCCGGAAGCAGCATCCGCAAATCCCCGTCGCTGTCGTACCACGTCAGATGAATCCCATGCTCACGCGCCTCCTTCACCACCTTCCGGTAGCGGGGCAGAATCAGCCGGCGAAACATGTCCGGCGACAGCAGCGGCCCGGTCTTGAACGCGATGTCCTCTCCGAAGCCCAGCACGTCGATCCGCGTCAGCTTCGCAATTCGCCGGATGCCCTCGATGCAGACGGTGTTGATCCGCTCGAACAGCTCGTCCACGAGGTCCGTGGCGTCGTGGAGGAGGAAGCTGGCGTTTTCCACGCCGGTGAGCGATCGCAGGGTCCAGTAGTAGCAGCCGCCGTCGAGGACGGTCAGCACGTCCTCGCCTCGCCGCTGAGCCGCCCGCTCAAGACACGCGGCGTCGTACCGGGCGTCCATGTCCGACACGTCGAAATGCTCATCCAGGGCACGCCGGAACGTTTCCCGGTCCACCACGGGAAAATCGATCCATTCCGGCATGGATTCATGTTCCTTGAACACTTTCTGCGTGCGGCCATAGCTGTCGATGCTGATGATGAACTCGTCGTCCTGCCGGATCAGTCGCTGTTCATAGGCGGGATGGATGCCGGTGTTGCCGCTGAGGTTGGCGCTGTGGAGGGACTGGATGCCCATCAGCGCGTGCACATCCTCGCCGTCGGCCAGGCCTTCGCCGCGCCACCGGGCCAGCGTCTGGGGCCAGGGACCGACCAGCTTGATCGGCAGCCGGTCGACAGGCTGGTAGTTCATCACAGCGATAAAGCGATCACGGTCGTTCATGTTGGGGGGCACTCGTCGAGAGGGGGGGCTGGTGAGGGATCCAGGGAAGACGGCAGGTCTCCGCACGCGGTTTACAACAGCTTGGCCACATTACTGAGGATGGCGACCGGCTGCAATTGAAGCGGGAATCCCGCAACGGGACTCCAGGGAACGAACTGTCATCTTGACCGATGGAAGTAGGTGGAGTTTAATGATTTGAGAGGCAGATGGCGTTTCCATGGCAAACGACATGCCCGGTGGCGGCAAGTCCGGCTCCTGAGGCGCTTGGCGTCGAACAGGCAGCCGCCGGAGGTGGTGGGTTGGTGACGCGGCTGTCGGGGCCTCGCGGGGGTTCAGTGTCTTCGCATGAAGTAGTTGCAACGTCCTCGACCGGCCCAGGAAATTGAACATGCCCAAAAAGAACGACTGCTGGGGAATCGAGGTCGGCGCCAATGCGATCAAAGCCATTCGCCTCGTGAAGAAGGGCGAGACGATCACGCTGGCGGACTACGACGTTCTGCCGTTCAAGAAAATCCTGACCACGCCCGATCTCAACGTCAACGAAGCGATCCAGGTCAATCTGGACCAGTTCCTTTCGCGCCATTCCGTGGGCCGCAGTTCCGTGGTCGTTTCCGTGCCGGGTCACATGGCTTTTGCCCGTTTCGCCAAGCTGCCGCCGGTGGATCCCAAGCGGATTCCCGACATTGTGCGCTTCGAGGCGGTGCAGCAGATTCCGTTTCCCATTGAGCAGGTGGAATGGGACTATCAGGTTTTTCAGGAGCCGGACAACCCGGACGTGGAAGTCGGCATCTTCGCCATCACCAAGGACCGCGTGACGGACTATCTGGAGAACTACAACGCGGTGGGCCTGACGGTGCACGGCCTGACGCTCTCGCCCCTGGCGGTGTACAACGCGCTGGTGCACGACATGGAGCTTGGGCCTGAAGCGCCGGGCGTGATCGTCATGGACATCGGCTCCACGAGCACGGACGTGATCATCGTGGAGCAGGGCCATCTCTGGCTTCGCACGCTGCCGATCGGCGGGAACAACTTCACCGACGCCTTGATCCGCGCGTTCAAGCTGAGTTTCCCCAAGGCGGAGAAGCTCAAGCGGGAAGCAGGCACGAGCAAATATGCGAGGCAGATTTTCCAGGCGATGAGACCGGTGTTTGCCGATCTCGTGCAGGAAATGCAGCGCTCGCTGGGCTTCTATCAATCGCTCAACCGCGACGCGAAGCTGACCAAGCTCGTGGGCGTGGGTTCGACGTTCCGTCTGCCGGGCATGGCGAAGTTCCTCAAGCAGCAGTTGCAGATCGACGTGCAGCGGCTGGACAGCTTCGCGCAGGTGGAGATGGACGGCAAACAGGAAACGGAGTTCGCGGAACACGCGCTGAACATGGCCACCGCTTACGGCCTGGCGCTGCAGGGACTGAGCCTGGAGAAGGTCAGCGCGAACATACTGCCGTATGAGACGCTGCGTCGGCGGTTCTGGCGCGCGAAGCAGCCGTGGATGGGCGCGGCGGCGGCGCTGATGGTCACCGCGTCCGGCGCTGCCGCCATGAAGTTGTGGACCGCCAAGCATTCGTATGAATCGAGCTTCGAGCAGGCCAAGCCGCGCATCCAGGAAACCATCAGTCGCGCTCAACAGCTCATCAACAACTGGACGAGCATTGAAACCTCCGCCGACCCGCGTCAGCAGATTGAAAACCTCCGCCGCATCCTCGACTACCGCGACGTCTGGCCGAAGCTGATCGCCGACCTGGATATGGCGTTCGCATCCTACGGTCCGCAGCCGGGCCTGATGAGCGGCGACTACGAGGCGATCGCCAAGATTCCCCGCAACGAGCGTAAGCGCATCGTCGTGGACAAATTCACGACGGTGTACAAGTACGGCTCGGCGCGCAGCAGCGGCGGCTCGGCGCGATCCTCGGGCATGCCGATGCGCGGCATGTCGCTGGAGGAAATCATGGGCGGCGGCGAAGGCGGACCGGGCGGAATGCCGGGTATGCCGCCGGGAATGCCCGGCATGCCGGGGATGCAGCCGGGCATGCAACCGGGTATGCAGCCGGGCATGGAATCGCAGCCGCAGGAGCCGCAGACCAATCCGGACGGCTCCAAGCCGATGCCGACGTTCGAGATCACGCTGGAAGGCACCACGTCGTACAAGAACGGCCCGGAATTCGTACTCAAACATCTGCACGAATGGGCCAAGGAAAGCGAAAACCGGACGGATCGTCCGTATCGCGTGATGCCGGACAGCGTGAAATACGTCGTCGCGCCGCACCTGAGCAGCGGTTCCCGATCGACTCCCGCGGCGACGCCCGCGCCGGTGTCGGCGCCGATACCCAGAATTGGCGGCCAGCAGACCGGCCGCAGGCCCGCGGCGCTGAATGTGCCTGCCAATCTGGTGGAAAGACCGGAAGGCGACGGCGGATCGGCCACGCCCACGCTCAGCGCCGAGTCCTGGAAATCGATCCTGCCCTCCCGGCCCCTGGCGGACGAAAACGCCGGCAACGACTGGCAGTTCGTCGTCACCTGGACCATTCAGATCATTTCGCCGGAAGAAGCACGCAAGAAGGAAGAGGAACGTCCCGCGGGAAGCGTCGGAGATCGCGTGACGCCGGCGCCGACGCCAGTCCTGACGCCGACACCGGTGCCGACACCGACACCGACGCCTGAGGCCGGGAAGGAGAGCCGATCGTGAAACTTGCCCTCCACTGGATCAAGGCCAATCCGATCGCCGTCGTCGCCGTCTTCCTGTGCGTCGGTTCCCTGGTTTCCTTGTTTGTCGTTCACGCCCAGGGCAGCGCGTTCGTGAAGCGGGTGCAGGACCGCAACTCCGTGGTCGACCAGATTCAGCGTCTGGGCGCGACGGACGTGACGCTGCCGTCGGCGAATCTGGACCAGCAGGCGCGCCGCGAGAAGATCGCCGTCAACAAGGCCGCCATCACCGATCTCGAATCCATCTACCACGCGATGAACGACGAGTATCGGAGGATTTTCGACCGGGCGGTGCAATGGAACCACGATCGACACAACGTGCTCGTGCCCAACCTGTTTCCCTCGCCGGGCAACCAGACCTGGCTTCTGACCAATGCCCGCGACGAATACACCAAGGCGCTGGCGGAGATGTTCCTGTACTACACAGCCAACGCGTGGTATCCGCGTCTGAACGCCGGCGGCCCGCTGCCGCAGGAGAAACTCGCTCAGGCGATCGATGGCGCCACCAGCGATTACCTGAGCACCATCTTTCCGCGCAAGGACGAGTCGCAGTTGAGCGGCGAGCAGAAGGCCGAGCTGGCGCAGCGGCGTCGCGCGGCGATGCTGGCGACCCTGCAGACGCATGCCTCGCAGATACACATCTACGCCCAGAAAGACTCCGGCCAGGCGGAATATCCGTTCTTCACGGGCGGATGGACCGCCACCATCGCCTCCGGCGGTCAGCCCCCCATCGAAACCGTCTGGGAAGGCCAGATGGAACTCTGGGTTCAGCAGGACATCGTCCAGACCCTTCAGGACACCAACAACGTCTCCGACAAGCAGCACAGCGTCCTCGACGCGCCGATCAAACGTCTGATCCGGATCGAACCGGACCCCGGCTACGTCGGCATCACCTCCAGCGGCGGCTTCAACACCGCCGGCCGGTCGCTCAACAACAGCGGCGAAAAGAAACTCCCGGACGACTTCACCGCCGCGCCCACCGGACGCAAGAGCAACACCATCTACGACGTCCGGCACGTCCGCGTCCACTGCTACGTCGATTACCAGCAGTTGCCCGACTTCTTCGAGCAACTGTCCAAAATCAACTTCATGACCGTGCTCGAGGTGAAGCTGTCCGACGTCGATGAATACGAAGACCTCGCCAAGGGCTACCTCTACGGCCACGGCGACATCGTTCAGGCCAGCATCCTCATTGAAACGCTCTGGCTTCGGGAATGGACCGCGAAGCTGATGCCGGAGGGCGTGCAGAAACAGTTGGGCATTGTCACCAGGAAACCGGAGCAAAAGGACAATGCCCAGCGCGAATGACCCTGACCTTGCGCGTGCGGCCAGGATGCGCCGGGGCTTGTCCCACGGTCGACGCGCCCGCAAGCCCGAATCCACCCGACGCCCGGAAAGGCCGACGGCATGCAACTGAAGAACGTCAACCTCTTCGAGAAATACGTCGAGAAAGTGGTGCTCGGCATCGCCGCCGTGTTCGCCCTTTTCGTGCTCTGGTTTTATGCCCTGTCCAATCCGTACGCCGTCACCTTCGGCCCGCGCAAGGACACGGTGCAGCCGGATGACGTGGAACGGCTGATCCTCAAGGAAGCGGAGACTCTGAGCCGGAAGATTTCCGACAGCGCGCCGTCGCCGTTCAAGGGCATGACGCTGACCGTGCCGCCGTACACCAACGAGTTCTGGACCCGGTACAGCCGCCACGTTCTTCCCGTGCCGGCGTTCACCGCCATCATGGGCCTGCCGGGCCTCAACGCCAGGGAATTCCAGATCGCCGAGCCTCTGGAACGCAATCCGTATTTCGTACCGATGCCCCCGGCGCCCATCGCGCTCAAAACGGGCATCGGCTTCGGGGTGCTGACGGATCCGCCGGACCCGATGCGGCTGCGGTCATTCGAGGCGATCATCGGCGACCAGAAGCCGCGCGACTTCCAGTGGATCAGCGTCAGCGCGGAATTCGATCTCAACACGTGGCGCACCCGCCTGGTGGCCAAGCCGCCGGAAGCCAATCGTCAGCAGATTCCAGAGCCTTGGTGGCGCAATGTGCTGCTGGTGGCGGACGTGGTGCTCCAGCGACAGGTGAAGGATCCGGCGACGGGGCAGTGGGGGCCGATCGAGACGGTGCCTCCGGTGCCGGGCAACGAGGAGATCGAGTTCCTGCCGAAGCTGTCGGTCAATTACCGTCGTCCGGTGGAGAAGTGGGCGCCGCCGGAAGCCAAGGCCGCGCTGGAGACGGCGCGGGCCGAGCGCGTGCGTCTGGCCCGGCCTCCGTTCCCCTCGCTCGACCAGGGCATCTGGCTGCCCCCGGAGGCCAATCCCGCGCTGATGGCGCCCGGTGACGCGGAAAAACTGCAAGCCCTCGTCAACGACATCCGCAAGTTCCAGGAGCAGATCAAACAGCTTCGCAAGGATGGTGCCGGCGAGCGGCCCGCGATCGTGACGCCGACGCGGACCCGGACGTCCGGCCCCGCCTCCCCCGGAACCCCCGGCTCCCCCGGTTCCCCCGGCACGTCAGGCACGCCTGCGTCGCCCGGCAATCCCGCGACACCCGCGCCCGCCGGCCGGGGCGCGCCAGCCGCGGAGGAAGCCATCGACGAATCCAAACTCCCCCTCGATCTGCCAGGCCTGGAAGCCCGGCTCCAGAGCCGCACCAGCGAACTCTACAGGCTCCTGGGCATCCATGACGTCGATGTCAGTCTCGTTCAACAGGGCACGGACAGCGTCATGCCCATTCACGGCAACACCTCCGGAAGCCCCGGATCCCCCGGCGAATCGCCACGCGACATGCCCAACCTCGGCACCGTCAAAATCTGGCAGCACGACATCAGCGTCAAGCCCGGCCAGAGCATCCGCTATCGCGTCATCGCCTCCGTGATCGATCCGCTGTTCTACCAGTCCCAGGTTCCCGCCCTGCAGCGCCGCGAGTTCTACGAAAAGCTCACCCTCAGCTCCGAACCCAGCGAATGGACCGAGCCGGTGCAGATCTTCCCCGAACAGTACTTCTTCCTCACGACGGGCAACAAGCAGAACAAGTCCGCCACCGTCGAGGTGTACTGCATCTTCGGCGGCAAGATGCAGAGCCACGAATTCCAGGTCCAGCCCGGCGACCCCATCGGCGGTGTCGTCGAGAAAACCTACAACGAGGGCAAATCCAACGTCAACATGAACGTCGGCGGCATCGTCGTGGACATCGACTACGACGCCCCGGCGCCCGGCGGCCTGCCCAACAAAACCACCACCCGCATGATCTATCTCGACAACAACACCGGCGCGCTGATGGAACGCACCGTGGACGAGGACAAGGCCAACCCCAAACACAACGAATTGCGCGAACAGGTCCGCGCCAGCAGTTGATCGTGTTCTGGTTGACGCGGCGGCGCGGGACCACTTTCCCGGCACTGGCCCCTGAATTGTGACATCTTCACCCGTTCATCTTGTGTTGTTCGATCTGGGCGGCGTCCTGATCCGCATCGCCTCGTCCTGGCGTCACGCGGCTATTGATGCCGGCGTCCCCGTCACCGACGCCGTCGAAGAGCCTCAGACGTGGGGACGCATGGTGGACATCACCCGCCAATACGAGCGCGGCCGGCTCACCGATGTCGCCTTCGCCCGCGCGATGGCGGCGCTGGCTCGGATCACCCCGGAGCAGGTCGTGGCGGTCTGGCACGCATGGGTTCATCAGCCTTATCCCGGCATCCTTGAACTGCTCCACCAATTTGCCGCCGCGAAACCCGTGCCCCTGGCCTGCCTCTCCAACACCAACCCCATGCACTGGGCCATGGTCACCTCCGACGGTCCCCAGGCCCTGCCCCTGCATCTGTTCGACCGCACGTTCACCAGTTTCCAGATCGGCCTGGTCAAGCCCGATCCGCTGATCTTCGCCCATGTTGAACAGGCGGCCGGCGTACCGCCTTCGTCGATCCTCTACTTCGACGACAACGGCCCCAACTGCCAGGCGGCAATGGCGCGACAATGGCAGACGCATCGCATCGACCCGGCCGGCGACACCGCCAGCCAGATCCGCTCCGTGTTCGCCGAACATGATCTGCTCGTGGCTGTGTGAGACGTGCCGCGGTTCGCCCAGCCGCGATTCACCGCGAAAACCAGCACAGCATCAGCGTTTCATAGCTCTGCACCGGCCCCGTCGCCGGCAAGGCCACCTTCTTCGCCTGTCGAGATTGCTCACGCAGATGCGACATCAGTTGCCGCGACCAGGTCACCAGATAGGGATACTCGTGGGAGCTGTCGCCTTCGCGCAGCGCCGGCATCCGGCCGGGATCCTCGCCCGGAGCCGGAATGTCCAGCACCCGTGTAGCCAGCCAGACTCGATGACCGGATCGCAACGTCGTCTCCACGCGATCCAGCAACGGCTTGAGCGGGTCTTCCTCCATCATGCGCTGCTTGATCAGGTCGTACCGGTGATACGACACCACCGGAATCGGCGGACACGTCGTCCACGGCGCTAAGCCATGGTAGTGGTAGTCGAAGCTGACGCACACGTGCCAGCTCATCACGATGATCAGATCCTCCGGCTCGGCCTGCTCCTCCAGCATCCGCGCCACCACGTCGACGTTGGTCATGGCGATTCGGGCGGACTGGAACAAGCCGATGGTCGCCAACAGTGCGAAGGCCAGGGCGAAGGCGGATCGCGCCGCCACCCGGCGTCGCGGCGAAGCGATCGTCGGCGACAGGGCCAGGTCCGTGAACACGCCGGTGAACGCGATGGCGGCCAGAAAATAACGGGGCAGCGCGGGATAGCTCAGCGCCATCAGGAAACCGGCATAGGCGGGCAGATACACCGTCAGGGCGACCAGGCAGAACAGGCCCCGCTCCGCCGCCGCGTCGCGATGGTCATCGGGCAGTCGCGGATCAGTCCCGCTTCGCCGCCACCTTCGCGCGGAAACGACCACAGCCGCCATCACCAGCAGCCCGACGAGCGCGGCGGACACCAATCCCGGCACGGACCACGAGCCGGTCCCGCCCAATCGGGGCATCGCATGGGTCAGCCGCATCACCAGCTCGATGAAGCTCAGCGGCCGGCGCACGAGCATGTTCCACTCGGCGGCATGGCGAAACGAACTGAGGTAGACCATCAGCGACGCGGCCGCGACAGCGCCTGCGGCAAGGGGCGCGACGACCTGGCGCCACGATCGCCTGCGCCATCCCACCGCCGCCGCCGCCAGACCGATCGCCAGCAGCGACATCGCGTTGAAGTACAGCATGTGCGTCGCCAGCAGATACGTAGCCAGGAGGATCAGCCAGCGGCTCAGCCGCGGTTGCCGCAGCCAGCGCCAGGTGGCCGTCAGGGCCGCGAGCATCAGCACGAAGCCCACGCCGTAGGCGCGAAGCGAATCGCCGATCTGCACCATCGCGGGACAGAACCCGACAATCGCCAGCGCCAGCAATGGTGGCGTGCGCCGCTGCCGCGGATCGAAGGCTTGGGCCGTGTGCCACATCATGGCCAGACTCGCAGCGCCCGCGATCAGGCCCAGGGCGCGCCAGCCGAGGTCCGCATAAGCCGCGGGAGCCAGACCCAGGCCATGCCACAGCTTCAGCAGCAGGAACCAGAGGATCGGAAATGAATCGTGGTCGAGATTCGCCCAGAGTTCCGGCATCGACATGCGGGTAGCCAGCACGATGCTGTTGACTTCATCGCGCCACATCGCGCCGGCGCGGAGGAAGAATACGACGTGCGCCGCCAGGAGGATCAGCGTCATCGCCGCGCCCGTCAGCAGAGCCAGTCGCCGGAATGTTGGGATGGATGGCGTCTGATTCATGGCGATGTTCACGTCTTGCGCGCGGTCAGCACCGCCTGCACCCAGCCGTCCGAGGGGCCGAAGCGGTAGTCCATCAGCGTGAATCCCGCATCGGCGAGCAACTGTTCTGCCGCCTTGCGCCCGCGCAGACGCGCGATTTCCGGAGGATGCAGTTGCACCTGTTTCCCCAGCACGCGGTTGAGGACAAAGTGCGTCAGATCGAGCACCGCCGCGCTGGTGGCGAAACGGTGAGGCCAGAACAGCAGCAACTGACCCTCCGGCCGCAGCACGCGGTGCAACTGACGCAATATTTCCGTGATCTGCTCCGGTGTGAAATGTTCCATCACGCCCAGGTTGTATACGCCATCGAACTGGCCGTCCTCGAACGGCAGATCGAACAGGTCGGCATGACGCAGCGCGTAAGCCCGCGGATTGTTGCGCCGATAGAGCCGGATCGCCGCCGGGGAAATGTCCATCGCGGTGATGCGGTAATCCTCCTGCAGGTCGGCGTCCGCCAGTCCACTGCCGCAGCCGGCGTGCAGCAGATCGCTGCCGGGAGCGAAGCGTCTGCGCACGGCCGCCCGCAGTTGACGCCGGATGATCGCATTGCGGTACAGCATCGCCAGGATGTCGTACAGCACATGGCTGGGCAGCCGCTTTTCGTCCCAATAGGCGTTCCAGTTCTGCGGATCGGTCAGCTCGGGATTGAACTCGGTGAACGGTCGGCAGACGTGGAACTGACGCGGATTCGCCCGCAACTGAACGTACAGCTCCACGATGCGCAGCGCGGAACGAATGGCATCACGCGCCGCCATTTTGGAGTTGCCGTACGTCCGGGCGGGCAGCACGATGGGCACTTCGTGAATCGCCAGACCGTTGCGGTGCAGCAGGAACAGGCTCTCGAAGAAGAAGGCGTAACTGCGCGACATGACCTGTGCGAACAGATCGCGCGGGACTTTCGTCAGGTCGTACACGCGGAACGCGCCGGTGGCGTCCTGCGTGAGTCCGAGCAGCCGGCGCGTGGCGATGTGGCCCATGTTCGTCAGCGTCCGCCGCAGAAGGTTCCAGCCCGGCAGGCTGTCCTTCTGCATGTACCGCGAGCCGACGACGACGGGATACTGTCCCGCGTGTTCGAGCAGACGGGGAATGTCGCTGGGCATGTGCGTGAAGTCGCAGTCCATGGTGACCAGGCGCTGATATCCCTGGTCGTAGGCCCACGCGATGCCGTGGATATGGGCGCTGCCGATACCGAGTTTGCCCGTGCGGTGCAGCACGCGGAGCCGGGGCTGCGTCGCGGCGATCTGGTCGAGCAGTTCACCGGTGCCGTCGGGTGAGTTGTCGTCCACGAACAGCACATCGGCATCCACGGGCAGGCCGAGTAGTTCATGCGCCATGCGCGGCGCGTTGTCGCGTTCGTTGTAGGTCGGCACGAAGATGAGCGTTCGCGGCGTGTCGTTCATGGGTTCTGACCGGCGAAATGCGGATCAAGCGTCAGTTGGCGGACCATATCGTCAAAGCCGAGGCTGGGCGTCCAGCCTGTCGCGGCGCGGAGTTTCGCCGCATCGCCCCGCAGCGCGCGACGGGGTTTGCGGATCAGGCTTGAATCCTCGACCACATGCCGCCGCGGGTCAAGCCCCAGCGCGGCGAAGGCCGCCTCGACGAACCGGTCCACGCGATGCGTCCGCCCCGTGGCCACCACGTAATCCTCCGGTGGAGCGTGACGCAACATGCGGATCATCGCGTCCACATAGTCCGGCGCGTAGCCCCAGTCCACCTCGTCCGACAGCGAACCGAGCACCAGCCGCTCCTGCCTGCCCCGCCTGATCGCGTGCGCGGCATGGATGATCTTCATGCTCACGAACCGCGGCGATCGGTAAATGGATTCGTGGTTGTACAGGATGCCCACGTAAGCGGCGACGGCGCAGTCACGGCGGAAACAGCGGCAGATGTGAACGCCCGCCGCCTTGGTGATGCCGTAGGGACAGATCGGCGCCAGCGGCGTTTGCTCGTTCTGCGGCGACTGCTCGGGCTGACCGAAGATGTGCGACGACGCGGCGTAAAACAGCTTCGCAGCCGGGGCGTGCAACGCCATCGCCTCCAGCACGTGCAGCAGCCCCGTGACGTGCACCGCCATGCTCGCGTGCAGAAGCTGCGCCTCGCCGCCGGCCTGCTCCTGCGAGGCGTGATGCACCGCCGCCAGGTAATACACTTCGTCCGGCACAAGTTCACGCACACAGGCCGCCACCGATTCGCGGTCCAGCACCGACACCGCGGGCATCGGCGCGATCCCCGACGTCCGCGTCGCATCCCGCGTCACGCCGACGACGACATCGCCCTCGCGGACGAGACGGTCCCACAGAATGCGGCCATCCTGTCCGGCGCTGCCGATGATCAGAACGCGCTTCATGGCCGCGTCACCATTTCCAGATGCGGCAGGGGAAAGATCATCGTGCCGCCGCCGCTGAGATATTCGGCTTCACGCCGCAGCAGGTTTTCGCGGAAATGCCAGGGCAGCACGAGCATGTGCGTCGGTCGGCCGGCCTTGGCCTGCGCCTCGCTCACGATGGGAATGCCCGTGCCCGGCGTGAAGCAGCCGAACTTGTCCGGATTCACCTCCGCGATGCAGGGCAACTGTTCCGGACCGATTCCGCAGAACTGCAGAATCACGTTGCCCTTCGTCGACGCGCCGTAGCCGATCACCCGTTTGCCCTCGCCGCGCAGGTCGGCCAGCAACTGGTTCAGCTTTTCACGGTGATGGAAGACCTCGGCGCGGAAACCTTCGTACGCCTCCACCGTATCCAGCCCCAGTTCATGCTCGCGGCGAAGCAGCCGCAAAATGTTGACTTCATCCTCCGTGTGCCGGCTGTCCTTGCGGGCAACCGCCACGGCGAAGCTCCCGCCGTTCACGTCGTTGAGCCGCACATCGATGATCTTCAGCCCGCAACGGTCGGTCATGTACTTGATCTGGTGCAGGCCGTAGTACTCCACGTGCTCGTGGCAGATGGTGTCATACGCGTTGGCTTCCAGCATGGCGGGCATGTAGCTCTGCTCGAACAGCCAGACGCCGTCGGGCGCGAGCACGTCGCGGACCTGGGACATGAAATCCATCGGCCGGTCGAGGTCGTAGAACATGGCGATGGACGTGACGATCCTGGCTTTGCGATCGCCGAATCGCTTGCGGACGAGATCGGCATTGAAGAAGTCAGGGATAAGCTGGATGTCCGGCCGGTAATAGCGTGCGAACTTTTCGCCGGTGGGATCGATGCCGACGAGCAGCGGGCCTTGCTCGGGATAGAAGCTCAACAGCGTGCCGTCGTTGGAACCGATGTCGATCACCAGGTCGTCGCGCTGGACCGGAGCCAGGCGGGTCAGGCGTTCGACGATGCCTTCGAGATGGCTGACCATGGAGCGGTTGAGTGCGGAGCGGTAGCCGTAGTTCAGGCCGTACATCTCACTGGCGGGATAGGAGTGCCGCAGTTGGAGCAGGCCGCAATGATCGTGGCCCGGGCTGGCGCTGCAGAGCACCAGTTCCAGCGGGCCGCGGGTCAGTTGCGCGTCGCGGGATCGGGGAAACACGCCGGTCAGATGCTGCTCGCCGAGATTCAGCACGCCGAGCAGCCGCGGATTGCCGCAGATTCGGCACTGATGGATTTCGCTGTACGGAACCAGCGTTGCGGACGGCGAAGACGGGTTGGCGCGGTTCGTATTGATGCTCGGTCAATCCCGCAACATGAACATCCAAAAAATCGCTGGGACAGGCGTGATCAACATACCCGCGGATTCAGACCGTCGCAAGACATAAATACCGCGAAACATGAATGTTCCGGGGGGCAGCGCACGTGGCCATTGACGGGTTGTCCGAGCCCAATGACCGAATGTCCAAATCCGAATATCGAAAAACCGCTGGTCAGGTCATTATAGATTGCCTTTTGTGGATCACCCATGCGCGACAAGATGGTTTGTGGATCACTTTTGCGGAATGATGATCTACAAGGAGTAGGCGACCAACGTCAATCACCAAACCGGACGACCCTCGGCAATATTCAGCAAATCTGGAAAGATCAGAATGGCCGGACGGCGACCGGAAGCCGGACGAAGTTCCCGCAAGAGTCCACCTTTTTTTGCCAGGCGCACGATACGCTTGGCGGTTGGCGCGGGAATATCCGACATTCACCGTAACAGCGATGCCGGATTCGCATCGGAGCAAAGCGGTACAAGATGATCGGCCTCGGTCCCGTTCGACATGTCATGTCCTGTTTTCGGGCCGTGATGATCGTGGTATTCTGTCGCCATGTCGATCCGGGAATCACATCATTCAAACCTGTTGCCCATGATTCTCCACTAACCACCGAAGGGGGTGCCGTGTGATTCGATTGTCTACATGCTGCATCGTCGTCGCTGTTTCCCTTGGACTGGCCGGGATCGTCGTCGCTCAGGAGCAGGATGGATTGACACCTCCTGACTTCGCCAACATGGACAAAAACACACTGGTAACCATGTGCAAACAACTCTGGGATCAGGTCCAGACCCAGAATCAGCGCATCGCACAACTGGAATCCTCGGTTAACAACGAGCAAGCTTGTTCAGACAAGGAATCCGGCGACATTCATGGATCCTGGATCGTCAAAATCACAAGCAATCCTGAGCCGGACACTTCCACCATCGACGCCAAGATGCGCAGTGAGGAAAGCAACTTGGCAACGTGCAATACGATACTCGCCCAGGCGCAAAGACATTTCAACAGCGTCTTGGCGAAGGGAAAGTACGATGCGAATAAAAACCGCTTCGGGTATCAATCATCGGAGTTCAATCAGGCGACGATGACCCTGAACGCTGCTGCCACGCAAGCCAAACTGGCTCAATCGAAAATCAAACTCCTGTACGCGCAACTCGAAGCAATCAAACTCGCCCGTACGATGACCGGCATCACGGAAGACGGCAAATCCGTGGTGATCATCGTCCGTGGGATATATAGTTCCATTGGGCCGATGCTGGTGGTGGGCAACACCTACTCGCTCGTGGGCTCCGGTCACACCACTGATTCGGGGGGGACCATTCGCGTCAAAACCGCCGATCTGCGCAGTCCAAACTGATTTCCACAGCCTTGACGCGCGAATAACGGAAGCTGGCGTATTCCCCGATCACAACAACGCAACGTTTGCGAGACGTGTCGGAAACGCGCCTCATGAAATCATCTGCCGACACCGCGGCATATATTCCGCAGGTTCTGTAACAAAGATTCACCCACCCGCTGCACCGCCGCCCCCGGAACCTTCGCCGGGCCGGGTCATGCTGTCGGGGTCGAGCAGGCTGCTCAGCTTGTCCATCGGCATCAGCTTCTGCTCCGTGACGAGCTGGCGAATCGTTTTGTTCTCCTCGAAGGCCTGCTTGGCGAGTTTGGCTGCCGTGTCGTAGCCGATCTCCGGCGCCAGGCTGGTGATCATCATCAGCGATTGTTCGATCAGCGCTTCGCACTGCTGCTTGTTGACCTGGAGGTTCAGCAGCAGGTTGTCGACGAAGACGTTGCTGACGTTGGCCAGCAGGCTGACGGATTCGAGGAAGGCGTCGATCATGACGGGCATGGCGACGTTGAGTTCGAAGATCGAGCCGATGCCGCCGAAGTCCGCGGCACTGACGGTGACGTCGTTGCCCATGACGCGACAGGCGACCTGGACGACGGATTCGCAGATGACGGGGTTGACCTTGCCGGGCATGATGGACGAGCCGGGCTGAATGGCGGGGACGAGCAACTCGAAGATGCCGCAGCGGGGGCCTGAACCTAACCAGCGGATGTCGTTGGCGATTTTGGTCAGCGCGATGGCGATGGTTTTGAGCTGGCCATGGGCGGAGACGAAGGAGTTTTTGGCGGCCTGGGCTTCGGGATGGTTCTCGGCTTCGACGAACTTCAGGCCCGTGCGAGCGGCCAGTTCATCGCAGACGCGTTTGCCGAATTCGGGGTGGGCGTTGATGCCGGTGCCGACAGCCGTGCCGCCGATGGGCATGTTGCTGACCATGGAACACAGCGCGCCCTCGGCCCGCATGATGCCCAGTTCCACCTGTCGCGCGTAGCCGCCGAACACCTGGCCGACGCGGATGGGCGTGGCGTCCATCAAATGCGTCCGGCCGATCTTGATGATGGTGTCCCACTCCTTGGCCTGCTTGGCGAGCTGGGCGTGCAGGCGCCTGAGGCCCGGAATCAGCCGGCCGCTGATGGCGACCGCGGCGGCGATGTGCATGGCGGTGGGGAAGGTGTCGTTGCTCGACTGGCCCATGTTGACGTGGTCGTTGGGATGGACCGCGCCCTTCTGGCCCTTGGCGCCGATGCCGATGCCCAGCTTCACATTGGCGAGGTTGGCGATCACCTCGTTGCCGTTCATGTTGGAGCTGGTGCCGGAGCCGGTCTGGTAGACGTCAACGGGAAAGTGCTTGTCGTGCTTGCCCTGGGCGACTTCCGTGGCGGCATCAATAACGACCTTGGCGATCTTGGGATCGAGTTTGCCCAGATCGACATTGACCTTGGCGCACGCGGCCTTGAGCAGACCGAAGGCGTGAATGACCTCGGCGGGAACGCCGCGCAGGGCGATGGGAAAATTGCCCACCGCGCGTTGCGTGCTGGCGCCCCAGAGCGCCCAGTCGGGAACCTGCATCTGACCCATCGAGTCCTTTTCAATTCTCATGCCTTGGTCGGCCATATCGAAATCTCCCTGTTGGTATGGTCACGGGTTTGGCGGAAAAGGGGCATTGTATACCACATCGGGGATGCCATGGCCGAAGGTCCAGGTCCAAAGGACGAAGCAAGGCGTCTTCGTCTAGCTTCGTCATTCGGGCTTGGACTTTCGGGCATTCGCCTCTTTGACCGTTTGCGGCTTCAAAAATCGATTGACTTGCCATCTATCTCGTGTTAGATTGATATTCGTTGCCTGATGACCTAACCCCGGAACCTCCCATGTCGCGTCAGAACGGACTGAATCTGCCGACCATGAAGGACATCGCCGAGTTGGCGCGGGTCAGCCGCGCCACGGCGAGCCTGGTGCTCAACGGCAGGGGGGATGATCTGGGCGTTCGATCCGACACGCAGCAGCGTATCCGCGACGCCGCCAGGCAACTGCGGTACAAGCCCAACACGATGGCGGCCGGTCTGCGGGGGGGCAAGACCAAATCCATCGGCCTGCTGTGGTCCCTCGGCGGTCCGCACGACGGTGAAGGCATGGCGCGACGCATCGCCCGGCAATTCTCCGAGCACGCTTACGTGACGTATCTGGCCGACCACATGGGCCTGTGGCGCGCGACCATCCAGGCTCTGGAGGACTTCGCCCGTCGCGGCGTCGACGGCATCGTCATCCAGGCCGGCGGCAACCTGTTCGACAATGACGCCGTGCGGCGGTTGCTTGCCGGGTTCCCGGCGGTGGTGGTTTCGTGCAGTTCAGTATCGGAGTTGTATGGCTGCATGGTGGACCATGTGATCCACGACCGAGGCCAGGCTTTCCGCGACGCGGCGGAACATTTTTTCCGTACCGGCCGACGGAAACCAGCGCTGTTGACCGGCAGCATCATCGCCAATCAGCCGAAGGTCGACGCCTACGTCGCCCGGCTGGAGGAATTGGGCGTTCCCGCTTCGGCGATACGTCTCCTGGAAGCGCCGCCTTCGACGCCGGGCGTTTTGGACGCCTACTGGGCGGACGATATCACCCACGGGCTGAACGAAATGTTCCCCGGCCGGCCGGACTTCGATGCGCTGCAATGCACCAATGACGAAACCGCCATCGCCGCCATCGCGTGGCTGAGCCGACGCGGTCTGTGCGTGCCGGAGGACGTGGCGGTCTGCGGCTTCAACGACAGCGAGTTCGCCCGATTCGTTCAACCGCCGCTGGCCACCGTGGTGCGTCAGGACGCCGAGACGGCCCGGCTGATCGATCAGTTCATGTTCCATCGATTGGAAAACCCGGAACAACCGCTGCAAGCGGGTCGGGTGGAGATGCGGTTCCAGTGGCGGGCGTCGGCTGGAGGGACGGCCTCGGCGGTCGCCCGTTGACCCTCAGTCTGTAAGCGGCATGAACCGGATGGCGGATATCGCCGATAACCTGGACAGGCTGAACCGGACCCTGTTGGGCCCGGCCAGAGGCCTGGATGAGGAGCACGACATCATGAAACGAACTCATTCCACATCATGGTCACGCCAAACGGATCCCACGGGGTTTACGCTCATCGAGCTTCTCGTGGTGATTTCGATCATTTCTCTTTTAATTGCGATGCTGCTGCCCGCCCTGACGTCGGCGCGGGCGGCGGGCCGGCGCGTGCAGTGCATGTCCAACCTGCGCCAACTGGGCATGGGCGCGTCGAATTATCTGACCGACAACAAGTTCTACGCACCAGCAGGCAACGCCGTGTCCAATATCCTCTTCAACGCCAAAAGCAGCGGCGGCATCGGCGACTACATCAACATGCCCCCGTCCTACAGCTACTACAACTTTGAAGGCGGCGTCGCGCCGCCCAGAGCTTTGCCGCTGACCCAGTGTCCCGAAGGCGGCTTCGACGGCACCACCAGTCCCACCTATCTCATCGGCAGCAGTCCCTATCCCAACTGCAGCTACGGCATCAACGGCTGGTTCTCCGTGCTGGCCAGTGCGTATGGCGCGCCTTTCCATTTTGTCCGTGCCGACCGCGTGCCCAAGCCTTCCTACCGCTACTGGCTCCCTGAAACCGGCTACGACTACTGGCATAACCTCAACAACGGCACCTGCGTCGTCTGGCGGTCGGACTCGATCGCCTACCGCCATTCCAAAGCAACCAATATTTCCTTCCTCGATCTGCATGTGGCCGCGGTAAGCCCCGAGGCAGTGCCCGTCGATCCCTACCCGTACACCGGCACATGGAACTTCAGCGACACATGGTCCCTCGACGACCATTGAACAATCCGCCCTTTAATTGAAATTCAGTCTGTTTCCTGCGCATTTCAACAGGAGTAATCCATGCGCCGATTGACTGTTCTCGCATCGACGGTCACGCTTGCGTTGCTGGGCCTGGGCCTGCAGGCTCACGCAGGCCCGGACAATCTGCTGACCAATCCCGGCTTCGAGGACCACGCGGGCTGGCTGACAGGCTGGGTCGTCGAGCCGGTGAATCCCAAGGTTCCGCTCTACCACTACCGCCTGCACCCCGGCGGCGGCGGCGGACACGGCGACGCGCTGCCTCACACCGGCGACAACGCCCTGGAAATCTACTCCGCCAACACCCGCCTGCGCCAGAACGTGAAACTCGATGCGGGCGACTACCTCCTGACCGTCTGGGCTCGCAACAACGGTTGCACCATTTCGCCCAGGATCCAGCTTGCCCTCGGCGATCAGAAGCACCTGGCTTGCGTCATTTCCGACCGTTACCGGCTGTACTACGCCGTGTTCAAAGTCCAGGCCGCCGGCGAATATCCCGTCAGCCTGATCTCCATCGAACTTGGTCTGGCGGTGGATGACATCTCGCTGACCCGCTACAACGCCGACGATCCGCTGCCCGGCCAGTATCTGCATCTGGACCTGCATCCCGCCGGCGGGGAACGATCCAACAACATTCAGACGTACATTCGCGGCATGAAGCAATGGCTCGACTTCACCCTCACCGCCCAGGACGCCAGCCGGGTGGGCCGGCCGGTTTTCGCCATCACCGTGCCCGCGGAAGTGCTGCTCACCGGCATCAACGTGCCGCTGCTGAACAGCCAGAAACCGGACGGCGTCGACAAGATTGAACTGGCTACGCAGCAAAGCCAGGGGGCCGACGGAGAGAAGCTGACCACGTATCGGTTCGTTGGTCCGCGGTTTTTCGATGGCGCGGACAATCCCATGGAATTCGGCGGCTGCTTTGTCGAAGTGCCCACCGGCGTCGAATCCTGGGTCAGGTTCAGCGTCAGCGATCGTGATGCCGTGGTCACGGAGGAAACCTTCCGTCTCGTGCCGCTGGATGCCCCGGCGAGGCAGAAGACTCCCACGCTGACCAAGACCTTCGCTTACCACGTGCAGAGCTGGCGGGCGGATTTCGACGGCCGACTGGCGACGATCCCCGCGCAGTTCAAGCTGATGGGTTTCAACGTCTGGAGCGAATACTTCGGTCCCGGCCCGCGGAAAACAGCGCCGGTGCATGCGGATGAACAGGTCATGGCCAAGGCGGCGGTGGCGTACGGCATCCGCGAGTTCTGGCCCAATTTCTCCCAGTTGCTCGGCGGCGCTGACGCCAAGGGCGTCTACTACTGGGACACCGCGCCCCGCGAGAAGGATGACCCGGACATGTATGTGGTTCACGCCGACGGCAGCGTGGACAAGGACATGTTCAACATGCGTTACGCCGCCGGCCGGGGTCGCTATTGGGTCGATGCCGCCTTGAATGGCATGCAACGCCTGATCCGCCGGCCTGCCGAACTGGGCCTGCCTTTCCAGTACAACGGCTTCGTCAACGACGGCCTGGAAGGCATGGTCCTCAGCTACGATCCCACCACGCTGGCCGACTTCGCCCAGCGGATGAAACTCGACCCGGCCAAGGTCACCGTCGAATCGCTGGGCAGCACCTACGCCAAACAGTGGACCAGCTACAACAACGCCCTCTTCGCCCAGGTGCTGGCCAACCTCGCCGAGGCCCTGCGCGAAGCCAAGCCCGGATGCATCGTCATCAACACCGCCGGCGCCTTCGGCTCCCAGCACGGCGTGGATGATCTGCCTCTGGCGGAACAGATGACCTGGGGTAAAACCTACGACTACAACATGCCCCAATGGTACGGCCTGAACTTCTTCGGCTCGTTCTATGGCGATTTCATCACCCAGGGCGCGGACGCCAAAGTCTACGGCAAGCACAACGGCTATCCCGACATGATCCCGCTGCTGCTGGTCTCCATGGGTTCGCAGATGCAAAAACCCGTCAGCGCGCGGTTCATGTCGATCGATATGCTTTCCATCTCCCCCGTGGTCAAGGGCATCGGCTTCTACATCGCCACCAACGGCTTCGCCGACGCGCGGTGGATGGTCGGACTCTCCCAGGTCAACACGCTGATCGCGGACATCGAAGACTACTACCAGCACGGCACACGCCGCGACAACCTGGTGAAATTCGCCAAGTCCGCCCAAGCCAGGCCGATCGAAACCCGCGACGATGAAGGCTTCCAGAAAGTCATGGCCCCCGAGGTCCGCACCGTCTGCCGCGTGCATGTGCTCAATCAGCCGCACCGTCAGGCCCTGATCACCGTCGTTTCCCACTGCAATCAAGGCGTCGGCGAGCCGGGCGATCTGACGCTCGACCTCTCCGGCCTTGGAGCCAAGCCGGGCATGTTCCTCTACGACCATCTGGCGGGAAAGAAGCTGCCCCTGACGCCCAAACTCGGCATCGACACGCGGAACACCGGCAACCTGGCGGTGCTGGAAATCACCGATCGTCTGCCCGATTCGGAATAATCACGGTTGTTAGCCATGAATACTGAGCAACTCGGTCGTGAATCGCTGAACACCTACGGCTCATTGGAGCCTGTGATGCGCCAATTGCGCGCCGGCCGGCCGCTGGACTTGAACGCCCGGCAATGGCGGCTGGCGCATCCCGACGGAACGTTCGGCCCATGGCGTAAGCTCGTCCAGCAGTGCCTGCGCGAAGCTCTGCATTACGATCCCGGCGAACCGGACCTGAGGCCCAGCGTGCTGGAACGCCGGGAAACCGATCAGTTCATCCGCGAACGCATCGAGTTCAACACCGCGCCGTGGTTCCGCGTGCCGGGCTATTTCTACGTGCCCAAGGGCGTGAAGCTGCCCGCGCCGGCTCTGGTGGTGATGCACGAATGGGGCGGGCCGATGCTCTTCGGCGCTGAACGCGTCTGCGGCCCCGACACGCATCCCGTCATCGCCGAACATCGCAACACCTACACCTCCGGCCGGGCGCTGTCCGACTGGTTCGCCTCGCAGGGATTCTGCGTCATCACCATCGACGCCTACCACTTCGGTCGCCGCGCGCCGCGAGGTTTGTTCGGCCTGCCCGACGAGATCGATCCCTGGAACATTCCTCTCGCTTCGCTGTATGAATTTCAGCGGTATCTCGGCGAGCACCTGTACTACGGCGTCCGCCAGCTCAACTGGGCGGGCACGACGTGGTGCGGCGTCAACTTCGGCGACGACAGCCGGTGCGTGGATTACCTGCTGTCGCGGCCCGAGGTCGATGGCTCGCGCATCGGCGTCACCGGCCTGTCCGGCGGCGGGTGGCGGACCAACCTCATGGCGGCCCTCGACGACCGCATCCGCGCTGCCGTGCCCGTCGGCTGGATGACCACCGGCGACACGCAGCAGACGTACAACCTCGCCGGCGCAATCGGCACGTTCTGCCTGTTGCCCGGTGTGTGGAATCGGCTGGACATTCCCGACCTGATCGCCATGGCGGCCCCCAAAGCGTGCATGGTCGTCAGCGGCACGCAGGACATCCTGTTCCCGCCCGCCGGCCAGCGCGACGCGGCGCGGCAGATCGCCGATGCCTACGCATGGGCCGGCTGTCCCAACCGTTTTCAAAACTACGCCCCGGATAAACCTCACTGTTACGACGCGGAGATTCAGCAGCAGGCGCTGGAGTGGTTCCGGCAACACCTGTCCTGATCCGCGTGACCGCTTATTGGCCAAGGACGATTGCAATGTCAGCCGAAACGTTTCGTGTGTGCGTGGCGGCCGCTTCGTGGCTGTTCAATGGAAACGGCCCGTACACCGGCCAGACCGATTTCCGCGGCCTGATGCAGATTCACCATCCCTGGGTCACCAGCGCCGAAGGCCATCAAGGCGCATGGCGCGCCCACGTGAGCCTGCCGCCCGATCTGGCCAAAGCCCAGCGCGTCTATCTTTCCTTCTATCAGTCCGACAACTACCACGGCTCGCACCGCGACGAACACGACTGGCTCGGCGTGCAGGCGTTCAACGGACATCGCTTCAAACAGTTGCTCGTCGATGGCCAGGTGGTATGGGAACAGGACGTCGCCACGGATGAGTGGTTGGAGCCTGTGCAGCCGGCCACGGTGGATGAGCAGGCCGAACCGGCGTTCCGCGACGGCTGTGTCGTGCTGACGCTTGAGCCGCGAGGACGCAAGGAACTGGACCTGGAGTTCCGCATGATCGACCGCGTGGCCAGCACGACCCGGCTGCCCGACGACATGTTCTGGCCCTACTCATGGAGCACGCAGGACCCGGCGCGGATTGCGTCGCATTTCCAGACCAACGCGTTCTTCGGCGATGTGGCGCTGAGCCTGTCGGATCAGCCGTATCGTCCATCCCCACGGACGTGGCAGGCTCCCAACGCCGCGACGACACAGACGAAGCAGCCGGAGGCGGTGACGCTGAATCTGTGGACGCCGGGCGATCTGCCGGCGGCGGGCTATCCCGTCCGTTGCGGCGTGCCGATGCCGGAAGGTTGCTGTCCCGCGGGAACGAAAATCAGGCTCGAACGTGCAGACGGCGAAGCGGTCCCCGTGGTGATCACCGAAACCAGCCATTGGCCCGACGGCAGCGTGCGCTGGCTGCTGTGCGAGTTTGTCGCGTCAGGCCCGGGATCGTATCGCCTGCGACTCGGTCAACCCGGCGTCGCGCCGGCGTCGCCGGTGCGCGTTGAGCGCGGCGAACAGGGCCTGACCATCGAGAACGGCACGCTGTCCATCCGCCTGGGCAACGAGCAGGGCGAAGGCCTGTTTGAGCAGATCACGCGCGACGGCCTGCGCATGGCGGGGCCTTGCCGGTTGTCCATGAAGCTCAACCGCGTCGGCTGGCTGGAAGCGTTCGTCGGCGATCGCCGCACGATTACCGTGGAACGCGAGGATGCCGTGCGCGTGGTGCTGCGGTTGGACGGCGAAATGCGGTCGAAGGAAGGAACACGCTTGGGGCCGTGGCAGGCGCGGGTGCAGGTCTGGGCCGGTCTGCCGTATGTGCTGGTCGACTGGCGCGTGGTCAATGAAAGCGACCAGTCCATGGCCATGCTGCTGGACTGGTCCGCGCAGATGGAGATGCCGAAGCAGCCTGGAGCGACGGCGGATTTCGGCGCCTTTGAGCCGATCACCGACGAGCAGTGGGCGAAGGAAAGTTGGTCGCGGGCCGGCGGTGGCAAGCCGATGAAGGCCGATCCTCGCGCGATGAGGGTGGTCGACAACATCGATCTGCTCTGCCGGCAGGAGCAGGCTGATCTCGCCATGACGTATCACGCCACTTTGCCCGTGGGCATGGCTTCCCGCGCGCCGGGATATGTCCGGCTGAGCGGAAACGAGGTTTCACTGGTGGCCTCGATGCGCTGGTTTGCCGAGGAATATCCCAAGGGCATCTGGATTCGCTCGGACAAGCTGGCGTTATGCACGTTGCCCGAGGCGCTCGAAGCGATGACGTGGCGGCATGATGTCCCGTTTGTGCGTCTGGGCCGGGGCGAAAGCAAACGTCAGACGTTCGCGTTGTGGTTTGAACATCAGGCCATATCCGCCGGACAGGCCGATGCGTTCAACGCCTGCGTGCAGGACGCGCCGCGGCTGTGCGATCGGACGTGGTTCCTGGACTGCGGCGCGCTGGAGACCGGCCCCGCGCAACTGCCCGCCGGCGTCGACGACACGCTGGCGCCCCATCTGGCCGCCAGCGGCATCGACATCCCACGGCTCGGTCACCGCGAATACTGGGATACCGCATGGATGAACGGCTACCGCGGCCGGGCTCACGCGGGACTGCTGCGCCACCTCATCACCGGCGATCCACGCTGGCTGCGCTACTTCGACGCCGCCTGCAGGCACAACGCCGACGTCGATCTGATCCGTTACTGCCCCGAACATCCCGACTGGGTCGGCTCCATTCACCAGTACAGCGCGGACCATACCAGCGGCGTGGCTACGGGCAACATCGGACTGAACACCGACGATCAACTCGAACATTACCTGCTCACCGGCGACCCCGACAGCCTCGAAGCGGCCAGGGGCTTGTCGGAACATGTCCTCCAATGCTACAGCTTCGCCCGCTCGGCCCGTGCCGTCGGCTGGCCCCTGTCGCAGGTCAGCCGGTGGTATGACGAAACCGACGATCCACGTTTTCTCGCCAAATCCAGGGAACTGCTCCAGGCCGCCCGCGCCTTCATCGAACCCCGGCGAGGCATCTTCGAAGACCGCCACGGCGTGTGGAACTACCAGGGCGCGGTGCCCTTCATGACCGCCTACCTCGGTCACGGCCTGATCCGTTGCCACCGCGCCACGGGCAATCCCGAAGCCCTGCGCCTGCTCTGCCTCCTCGTCGACGGCCTGCTGGCGGAATGTTCTCCTCAGCCCGGCATGTTCGTCTACAGCCCCAATCCGGAAAACAACCTCAACATGGGAAGACCCGCCACCGCGCGATGGACGACCAACATCGGCGGCATGTGCGGCTATGCCTGGCTTCAAACGGGAAATCCCGCGTATCTCCAGGGCATGCGCGACTGCCGCGACGCCATCCTCGCGCATCCGGACGACGTCAGCCTCGACATGGTTGAGACGCTGGGCTGGATCTATGCCGCGTCGGCGGCAAGCGGGCAGTAGCCGGGACAATCAGCTCGTTTCACCTTCGCTTCGCGGCGTGCTGTCGTGCCCTCCCGCCGGGCCTTGCGTGTCCGCCAGCGATGGAATCGACTCCACCGAGCAGGGCAGGCGGATGGTGAATGTCGTGCCCTTGCCCGGCGCGCTTTCCACGCCGATCGCTCCGCCGTGCTCTTCCACGATCTTCTTCGTCACCACCAGGCCCAAGCCCGTGCCCTTGAGGCCCTTGGTCGAATTGAAGGGTTGAAACAGGCGTTTGACGCGATCGGCTTCGATGCCCGTGCCGTTGTCCGTCACGCTCACCAGCACCTGCTGCGTGCGGTCATCGTAGTCGCACGACAGCGTCACCGCGCCCTTTTCCGGTTCCACCGCGTCCAGCGCGTTGCCCATCAGGTTGAGCAGCGCCTGGTGCATGCCGCCCATGTCGATCGGGGCCGGCGGCATGTCGCTGGTGAAGTCCGTGATCAGCGCCACTTTCTTCCCGTCGAACTGCGACTGCATCAGGCTCACCACGTCCTCCAGCAGCGGCTGCAGATTGGTCATCTCCAGCTCCGGCTGGCGCTGCTTGGAGTAGGCGAGCATGTTCATCGTCAGTTCGTAGATGCGCTCGAGGTTGCGGGAGACGATCTGCCAGCCGCCCTGCACGACTTTCATGTTGTTTTTCTTGAAGCCCAGTTCGACGACATCCGCCCCGCCGCGCATGCCCTGGAGGATGTTCTTGATCGAGTGCGACAGCGACGCCACGGTCTGGCCCACGGCCGCCAGGCGTTCCTGGTTCAGCCGGTCGGCGTACAGCTCCGCGTTGGCCAGCGCCAGGCCCGTATGTACGCCGATGGCGATCAGCAGGCGAAGCTGGTCGTCGGTGAAGGTGTAGTTGGCGATCTGGCTGTCGATGTGGATGACGCCGAAGATGCGGTCCTTGAACTTGATCGGCACGCACATCGCCGAGTGGATGCCCAGGCCCAGCACGCTGTCGCCGTCGCGGAACCGCTGATCGGTCATCGCGTTGCTCGACAGCACGCCCTCGCCCTTGCGGATGACGTGCTGCACGATGGTGCGGCTGACGTGAATGGGATGGGTCTTGGAATCTTTCTGCCGGTTGCGGTGGCGCAGGACGACGGGTTCGTACTTTCCGTCGGGATCATCCTGCAGAAGGATAAAGCCGCGATCGGCCTGGAAGTAGTCGAAGATCAGGTCCATGACGCCTTCGAGCAGACGTTCGCGTTCGGCGGTGGAGCCGATGAGCTGCGTCAGTTCGTAGACGACCTTGAGCTGGAGGACGGCGCCCTCGGTCGGTTCGGGCACCGCCATGATGACGGATTCGTCATTGCTGATGGCGGTGGATTCGACGCTGACTTCCAGTTCCTCGCGTGGGGAAACGCGAAGGGCGTCGCGCCGGGCGGGTCGCAGGTCGCGGCCGAAGACGAACAGGGTCTGGCCGCAGCGGATCTGGTCGCCCGGCTGCAGCAGGCGGGGCCGGGTCACGCGGTGGCCGTTGACGAATGTGCCGTTGGCGCTTTTGAGGTCGTTGAGCACCCATTTGCCGCTGTCCGGTGTCAGCTCCGCGTGGCGGCGGGAGATGGTCTGGTCCTGCAGCGGCAGCGCTTCGCTGGAGCGACCGACCAGTTGCGGTTCATCGTCGGGCAGCTCGAACCGCCGGCCCTTGTCCGGTCCCTGAATGACGGTCAGGATCAGCACGATGGCAGGTCCTTATCTTTCGCATGTCGCCGGTTCATCATGGGCGCGCCTGCGGCGCTGCCGCGAACCGCTGTTCCCATGCCGCCAACTGTTCCTGGAAACCGGTCACGCCGGCGTTGCCGCGGGACTGGTAGCGTCGCACGACGTTGCTTGCGCTCAGCCAATCGTAGACCGTCTGGTCGCACGCGGCAGGCTGACCCGCTTCCTGACAGGCGGTCTGGAACGCCTGGAGGTCCAGCGAGCTCAGCGGCTTGTCGCCGGCCTGACGCACGAGTTTGCCGACGATCTGGTGGGCGGTGCGGAAGGGCACGCCGCGGGTGACGAGATATTCCGCCAGCGCGGTGGCGTCGAGATGGCCCCTGTCCAGCGTGGAGGCAATGCGGTCCTCCTGGAACTTCGCGGTGGCGACAATGCGGGCCGCCATGTCCAGTGAATCGCAAACCATGTCATACGCCGCGAAGAGCTGGCGCTTGTCTTCCTGCAGATCGCGGTTGTAGCCGATGGTGATGCCCTTGCACATGGTCAGCAGGCCGACGAGGTGGCCGTAGGCGTTGCCGCATCGGCCGCGGATCAGCTCCAGCATGTCGGGGTTGCGCTTCTGCGGCATCATCGACGAGCCGGTGGTGTACGCCTCGCCGATGGTCAGGAAACCGAATTCGCTGGAAAGATAGATGATCCACTGCTCGGCCCAGCGGGAAAGCCACATGGCGGTCATGGACAGGGCGTAGGCGAGGTCGATGGCGACGTCGCGGCTGGCGGTGGCGTCGATGCTGCTGGGCGACGGCTCGCCGAGGTCGAGGGTGAACGCGGTGACGTCGCGGTCCAGCGGCAGGGCGGAGCCGGCGATGGCGCCGCTGCCCAGCGGATTGTTGCGGTTGATGTGGAGCAGGGCGTCGAGGCGATGTCGCGCGCGGTCGAAGGCGGTCAGCCACGCCATGATTTCCGCCCCGGCGACGATCGGCTGCGCCCGCTGCAGGTGCGTGTACGACGGCATGACGATATTGCCGTCGCGCTTGGCCAGTGCGATCAAGGCGAGGAACAGGGCCTTGAACTTGCCGCGCAACTGCTCCGCGGCGTCGGCGATCCAGAGCTTGAGGTCCAGCGCCACCTGATCGTTGCGGCTTCGTCCGGTGTGCAGTTTGCGGCCGGGATCGCCGATCTTGGCGATCAGCGCCGCTTCCAGACACATATGCACGTCTTCCAGTTCGATCTTCCAGCCGGTCCACGCGTCGCCCTGCTGGTCGATTTCACCCATGATTTCCGCCAGGCCGTGCTCGATGGCGTTGAGGTCGGCTTTGGCGATCAGGCCCACCTGCTTGAGCATGCGGGCATGGGCGATGGAGCCGCGAATGTCGTGGCGGTAGAGCCGGCGGTCGTAGCTGAGCGACTCGACAAAGCGGATCGCCAGCGGATCGGCCTCGCTGCCGGAGGTTTTCGCGTGTTCCCAGGGCTTGGCTGTAAGGTTGGAGTTGGACATGGCGGACAGTGTACCGTTGCGCTGGCGATGTTGGTTTTTTTGCAGCTTTTCATAGCTGCGTCGTCTTCGACGCAGTCCGCGCATTGCACGTCGCCTCCCGCCTCCGTACCATCCTCTTCCCCATGCACGAGCGATTGCGTTTCCTGCTGCTGCGGTGGTTTGGCGAACTGGTCAGCCGGCATCCGGCGACGGTGCTGGCGCTCGCGCTGCTGCTGGCGGCGGCGTCGGTGGCGGTGACGGCGACGAAGCTGAAATTTGAAAGCGACCGCAACGCGCTGATCAGCAAGGACCTGGTCTGGAACCAGCGGTTCAAGGAGTGGATGCGGTCGTTTCCCGGCGCGAAGGACCTGGTGGTCGTGGTCGATGTGGGGGAGAAGGCGGACGACACCCGGCGACGCGACGCGGAAAGCCTCGTGCTCGAGATGGGCCATCGCCTGATTCAGGAGCCGTCGCTCAAGCATGTGGTCTGGGGCTTCAGTACGCGAGCGCTCAGTCCTCGTCTGCTGCGTCTTTCGCCGATGGAGGAAATGCATCGCCGGCTGGAACAGATGACCTCGGCGAAGACGATGCTGGCCAGCGAGACGCTGGGCGACCTGCTGGCCACGCTTCCCGCCATGATGCGCCGCGATGCGAGCGCAAGCGAGAGTAAAATGCCGCCGAAGCGGATCGTCGAAGGCGTCGCCTCGCTGGCGACGCTGCTGGACGCCGCCGCGACGGGGCTGGAAACGCCCGCCGATCAGCCGTTCGACTTCGGCGCGAAGCTCACCGCCGGGACCGTGGACCCGTGGCAATATCTCCAGAGCGCCAACGGTCGGCTGTATTTCATCCGCATTCACCCCACGGAAACGGCGAACAAGATCAACGCCGTGCAGGCTTCGGTGGAGGCGATCCGCAAGGTGATGGCCGAAACGATGCCGCGTCATCCGGGCTTCGAGGTGGGCTTGACCGGCATCGACGTGGTGGAAGCCGACGAAACCCGGGCCGCCACCGTGGATTCCACATGGGCCTCCATCCTCGCCGTGGTGCTGATCACCGTGCTGATGTTCGTTTCGTTTCACAGTGTGCGCGGGCCGCTGATGGCCATGGGTTCGCTGCTCGTCGGCGTGGCGTGGTCGTTCGGCTTCCTCACGCTGGCCATCGGGCATCTCCAGGTCATCAGCGTCGTGTTCACCGTCATGCTGCTGGGGCTTGGCATCGCGTACGGCATCCATCTGGTCTGCGCGTTCGAGGTGATCCGTCACACGCACGACGACACGACGGAAGGTTTCATCGCCGCGATGAAGGAAACGTTCGTGGTCATCGGGCCGGGCATTTTCACCGGGGCCGTCACCACCTCGGCCGCGTTCGTCACGACATGGTTCACGGACTTCACCGGCGTGGCGGAGATGGGCTACATCGCGGCAGTGGGGATCATGCTCTGCCTGGTGTCGCAGTTCACGGTGTTTCCCGCGCTGCTGCGGCTGATGAAGCCGGGCCACGGGGACGTGGTGCGGATGGACGACCGGGCGTTTCACGTGTTCGAGCCTCGCTGGCTGATGCCGTTCGTACGCTGGCCGCGGCTGACGTTGGTGGTGGCGGCGGGTCTGACGATCGCGTCGGCGTGGCTGACGGCGAGGCACATGCACTTCGACTACGACCTGCTGAAGCTGCAGCCGGTCAATTCGCCCGGCGTGATCTGGTCGCAGCGGATCATGCACGACGGGGGCGAATCCATCTACTACGCGGTGAGCATGGCGGACAGTCTGGACGAAGCGCGTCGCCGGGCGGCGTCGCTGCGTCAGTTGCCGACGGTGGCGACGCGGCTGGGCGGCGCGGGACTGCTGATGCCCGCGGACGAGCCGGAGAAGCTGGACCTGCTGCGCGCCGCGCGGCAACAGCTTTCGCCTGCCCTCGACGAAGCCTTGGATCCTTCCCCAACGACACAGGCCGCGCCGCCGGATCTGCTGCAACAGCTTGGCGCGCTGCGTCTGGCGCTGCGCGCCGCGATGTTCACGAAGATGCCGGATGAAATCCTTCAGGCGCTGCAGCCGGCCGGCCAGGCGCTGGACCGCGCCGCCGCGGCGGTGGGGCCGCTCGACGCCGCTGAGCAACAGCGTCGCGCGCGGAGGATCGAAACGCAGTACGCCGCGTTCCGCATGAACATCGCGGCACAGATCAGCGCCGCGCTCGACGACGCGCCGCTGACGCCGGACGATCTGCCCGCGGAACTGGTCTCCAGCGTCCGCGACGACAAAGGCCGGTATGTGCTGGAAGTCCACCCCAACCCGCCGGCCGGAGTCAGCCCGCTCGATCCCGGCTTCCTGCCCGCGTTCGTCACGCAACTGGAAATGATCGACCCCGACATCACCGGCGCCATCACGCAGATTTACCGCTCCGGCGCGCTGATCCGCGACGCCTACATCCAGGCCGGCGTCTGGGCGTTCGCCCTCGTGGCCCTGCTCGTGCTCGCCGACTTCCGCAGCCTCCACGACGCGCTGCTGAGCCTCGTCCCCGTGGCCATCGGCTTCACCCTCACCTTCGCCATCATGCGCCTGGCGGGCATGAACGTGAACCCGGCCAACATCATCGTCCTGCCGCTGATGTTCGGCATCGGCGTCGACAATGGCGTCCACGTCATCCACCGCTACCGCCAGCATCCCGACGAAGTGCCGCCCGGCCTGACCCAGGGCACCGGCAAAGGCATCACCGTCACCACGCTGACCACCGTCATCGGCTTCGCCTGCCTCCTGCTGGCGCGCCACCGCGGCATCCAGAGCCTGGGCTTCGTCCTCTCCGTCGGCATCGCGCTGACCCTGCTGGCCTGCTGGGCCGTGCTGCCGGCGTGGCTGACCCTGCACCGCCGCGTGGTGCTGCGGCGGACGAGGCAATCGGCCTGAATGCTTGTATTTTTGTTGACTTGGCCCGCGCGTCGCCGTACGATCGCGCCATCATGAGAGCCTTTACCGCGGTGATTGAACGCTGCCCGGACACGGGCCTGTATGTCGGTTTTGTCCCCGGCTTCGCCGGCGCGCATGCGCAAGGCGAGTCGCTCGATGAACTCCAACACAACCTTCAGGAAGTGATCGCCATGCTTCTGGAAGACGGCGAACCCGAATTGGAATCGGAGTTCGTCGGCACGCAAAGCATCATCGTGGCGGCGTAACCGATGCCCAGGCCACCAGTCCTCAAGCCACGGGAAATCCGCACCATCCTGGAGACGCTGGGTTTCGCGCTGGTGCGCCAGCGCGGTTCGCACATGCAGTACCGCCACGCGGATGGCCGCTGCACAACGGTTCCCAATCACCCCGGACGCAGCGTATCGCCCGTGCTGCTTCGCCAGATCATCAAGGACATCGGCCTGACGCTGGATGAGTTTCTCCGGCATCGCTGACCCTGCACCGCCGCGTGGTGCTACGACGGACGGCGACGCGGGGCGCAATGCCCGAATGACCAAACCGAACCACGAATAAAAACGCTCCGTCCTTCTCAGCCGCGGGCAAACCGCCCGCGCGTCCGGTCATGCGTCATTGGGGCTTGGACATTCAGCCCTTACCCATCCATTCTCCGCTTGCGACGATTTCATGTTTGCCCTAAGTTGCGCGCGATGACGCCGGTTGAGTTCATGGCGGTTGTTTTCGCGATTTCCATCGCGGCGGGCGTGTTCGGCTCGATCCTCGGGCTGGGCGGCGGCATTATTGTCGTCCCGGCTCTGTCGCTGTGGCTGGGCGTGGACATCCGTTACGCCATCGGCGCGTCGATCGTGTCGGTGATCGCCACGTCCAGCGGGGCCGGCGCAGCCTACATCAAGGATCACATGGTCAACATCCGCGTGGGCATGTTCCTTGAACTGGCCACGACCCTGGGAGCGCTGGCGGGCGCGTTCTTCGCCGGCGTAATCACCGGACGGTGGCTGTATCTGGCCTTCGGAGCCGTGCTGGTCTACACCGCGCTGGCGATGTGGCGGCGGCGCGAAACCACGGGAACGGAAGGCATCCGGCGCGACCGCCTCGCCGACGCCCTGGCCCTCCATGCCTCCTATTTCGACCAGGCCACCGGACGGCGAAGCGACTACCGCGTGCGACGCACCGGCTTCGGCGCGGGCTTGAGCACCATGGCCGGCGTCCTCAGCGGCCTGTTGGGCATCGGCGGCGGCATCATCAAAGTTCCCGTCATGAGCATCAGCATGGGGATCCCGATCAAGGTCGCCACCGCCACCAGCACGTTCATGATCGGCGTCACCGCGGCCGCCAGCGCCGGGGTCTACTTCGCCCGCGGGGACATCGACCCGTTCATCGCCGGCCCCACCGCCGTCGGTGTGCTCTGCGGCTCCCTCCTCGGCGCTCGCATCGCCGGCCGGCTCAAAAGTTCCACACTCCGCGCCGCCTTCGCCGCCGTGCTCCTGCTGGTCGCCTTCCAGATGCTGCGCAAAGGGCTGCATCCATGAATCCGACGACTTCCCAGCCCAAAACCAGGCACATCGACTTCAGCCGCATGGAACAGACCCTCAGCCGGCTGCTCCGCCTCGGCCTGCTCGTCAGCTCCCTCTGTATCCTCGGCGGCGTCACGGTGTCCCTGATCCACCACCCGGAATACATGACGGACCCGCATGCCCTTCCCCGGCTGACCGACACGGGCGCGGCGTTTCCGTTCACCTTGCGCGACATGGGAGAAGGTCTGCGCCAAGGCAGCGGCCGGTCGATCATGACCCTCGGCCTGCTGCTGCTGATCGCCACGCCGGTGCTCCGCGTCTGCGTCTCCGTGGTCGCCTTCGCGCTGGACCGGGACTGGGTCTTCGCCCTGGTGACGCTGCTGGTCCTGATTGTGCTGCTGGCGTCGTTTCTGGTCGGCAGGCTGGAATAGCAATCGCGTATCAGGCCATCGCGGGCTTTCGGCCAACGGTGACGACGAACGTGCCGAACCAGCGGGCCAGGCCGGTCTTTTCCATCATCCAGTCCGCCCGGTTGTAGATGCCCAGACAGGCGCGGATCAGGCGCGGGGCGACGTCGCGGTAGGGGATGTCGCTCTGGCATCGCTGGCGGATGTCGATCAGCCCCGCGCCGGCCAGCTCGCGCCGCAGCACGGAGGGCAACAGCGGCTGTTCATCGGGACTGACGCCGGCCTTGAGGTAGAACGGGCTGCGCGGGTGGCGGAACATCGCCATGGCGGGATGCAGCAGATTCGGATCGAACGCGAAGACCCAGCCTCCGGGCCGCAGCACGCGCACGGCTTCGCGCAAGGCCGCCTGCCGGTCGGGCACGTGGTGCAGCACGCTGCTGAACGCCACGACGCCGAACGACGCATCGGCAAGCGGCAGGGCGAGCGCGTCGCCGCGAAGCCAGTGTTGCCGGGAGTCGAGTTCCCGCGCGCGGCGGACAGAGGCTTCGGACAGGTCCAGCCCCACGTACTTCGCCGCGGCGGCGCGGTAGACGCGCCGCGACTGTCCGCTGCCGCAGCCGACGTCGAGCAGACCGAACGCGGCGGCTTCGGCGGGGATCATCGCCTCGAACCGTCGGCGAAGCGTCTCCCAGCCCCGGTCGGCGAACGGATTGAAATCGCCCTTTTCCCGCACAATCGCGTCAAAAGTGCGAGCTTCGGCCTGAAGGGAATCGCGGTTGTCGGTGATGCCGCCCATGCTGTCGCCGGACTTTCACGTATCCCCCGGTCAGACTTGCACCATCATTGGAGCATCTGCAGGATGCTGTCGGGCAGGGTCGGGGTGGCGCCGCGCGAGGCGGCGACGAACGCGCCGCAGTGGTTGGCCAGCTTCACGGTCCGGGCGATGGGCAGTCGCAGCGTGGCGGCGACGAGGATCGCAGCCGAACATGCGTCGCCGGCGCCCACGGCATCCGCGCCGTCCTGCATCGGATACGACACCAGTTCGTCCTCGTGCGAACCCTGCGCGGTGAACACCTGCGTGCCCTTGGCGCCGCGCGTCAGCACGACGCCGCGCAGGGAGAAGGTCTTGATGAGTTTCGTGATCCGCCACTCCGCGGTGTCCTCCGGCCCGCCGATGCCCAGCAGCGACAGCACCATCAGCAATTCCTGATCGTTGAGCTTGACGATGTTGGCCAGTTCGCAGCTTTTCTGAAGAATCTGGGCGCTGTAGTAGAACTGGCGCAGGTTCACGTCGAACAGCCGCGTGGACGTGGAACGGCAACAGGAGAGAAACCTGTAAATGGTGTTGCGGGCCTGGGCGTTGCGCTGAGCGAGGGTGCCGAAGCAGACGGCGTCGGCGCGGCGGGCCAGCGTTTCGAGATCCGGATCGAACTGAAGCCAGTCCCAGGCGGAATCCTCGGCGATCTCAAACGCGGGCTGGCCGTCGTCGTCGACATCGACGATGACTTCGCCGGTGGGATGATCGGGATCGGTCTGGAGGTAGTCGACCGTCATGTCGCGCTGGCGCAGCTCGGCGGCGACGCGGGCGCCGAGGGCGTCCTGTCCGACGCGGGAAACGACCACGCCCTGACCGCCGCGGGCTTGGGCGAGCTGGTGCGCGTGGACCGCGACATTCAGGGGCGCTCCGCCGAGAACCTGCTGGGTTGGAAACGTGTCAAAAAGTGCTTCGCCCAGCCCGACAATGGTGAATCGACTGGTCATCTGAACAACAGGATAACAAAGTCCATTTGGCTCGGGGAAGCGGCTACACTGATGACATGGCGGGGAAGCACAGCCAGCGCATCCCAATTTTACGAGCCGCGACCGTGAGGGAGCGGACGATCTTCCGCCGCCTGGGGTGCTGGTTGTTGCGAGGCACCCCCTTGTTGGGAGGCGGTCCGCTCCCTGACGGTCGCGGCTCGTCATGCCCGGTTTTTCAGGTGCACTGGCTCTGGGCAGGGAAGCACGGGTTCAGGTGCGGCCGGCGTGGACTGACGGCGACGGCGCTGATGCTGGCGACCGGGTGGGTTGCGACGCCGGCGTGGGCGCAGTTCGGATTGGACGCTTCCGCATCGCCGGGCGGTCAGCGTGCCCCGGTCTACCTCGACGACTCCCCGGCCGCGGCGGACCTGCTCAACGAAGCCCGACGTCTGACGGAACAGAATCGCCTCGCCGAAGCGGCCCAGCAGTACCAGCGCGTCCTCGACGAACACGGCCAGAAGCTCGCGCCTCAGGGCGCACCGGACACCTACACCGACACACGCCAGTGGGTGCGGACTCTGTTGCTGGGCGATCCCCGTCTGCTGGAAGCCTATCGTCAACGGTGGAACGCCGAGGCGCAGCGTCTGCTGGACGAAGCGAAAAACGTCGGCCCGACGGAGACGCTGGGTCTGGACATCGCCGCCCTGACCGACATTCGCCGGCGATTCGACCTGTGCCCGGCGGGACTGGAAGCGTCGCTGCTGCTGGCGGGATGGAACCTCGAGCGCGGCGCGCCGATGGATGCCGCCATCCTGCTCGATGAAGCCGCCCGTCATCCGGACCTGCCGCCGCGGCGCACGCGCTGGCTGCTCCTGCAGTGTGCGGCCGGGCTGTTCGGCTCCGATGCCGGCCGACTCCAGCAGAGCCGGACCGAACTGCATCAACTCGGCGACGAAGCGGCGATGGCGGAACTGGCCGGATGGATCGGCAGCCGCACGCCGCCGCCGAATACGACATCGCTGAATCCCGCCGCCGCACTGACGGACGCGGGGGGAAAGGCGTTGTGGTCCATTCCCCTGGCCGGCGAGGCGGATGAGGCGAAGAACCAGCCCGCGATGCAGCGCGCCGTCGCGCAACGGAACACGCAGTATCCCTGCCTGCCGTGGATTGAGGGTCAGACGCTGGTGATCAACGATGGCCGGATGCTCGACGCGCTGGATCGCGTGTCGGGCCGGCGACTGTGGCGCTACGCGCCGCGGGAACTGACGCCGACGTCGCAACTGGGCAACTTCGCGGTGATCAGCCAGTGGACGACGGACCAGCGCGGCGTGGTCAGCGACGGCCCGACGATGTACGCCGTCCTGGGCCGGGTGTCCAACTGGCGCTTCGGCTGGCGTCTGAACCTGCACCGGACGTTCCTCGCGGCGGTGGACCGGCAAACCGGAAAGATGACGTGGCAGCTCGAACCGTCGGACCTGGACGCCTCGCTGGCGACGGCGTTTTTCCACGGCACGCCGGCGCTGGACCAGGGCCGGCTGTACGTGCTGATCCGCCGGAACCAGATGTCGGGCTTCCACGGCGCGTTCGTGGCGGCGGTGGATGCGGCGACAGGCAGGCCGCTATGGCGGCGACACCTCAGCAGCGCGGCCGTGGGTGGCAACATGGGCGGCTCCGGCGGCGGCAGTGGATTGCTCGGACACATGCTCGTCGATGGCGGACGACTCTACGTCGCCGACAACCTCGGCGCGGTAACGTGTCTCGACGGCCGCGACGGCGCCATCCGCTGGCTCGTCGTCCATCCCGGCGACACCCGCGACAACGACGAAACCGCGCCACCCGCCGCCAACCTCCGGCGAATGACGCAGCCGCTGAACCTCGGCGATCCCCTGCTGGTTCCCGCGGGCTTGATCGTGCCCGACATGGATTCACCCGGCGTGCTGCTGGACCCGAACACCGGCGCCAGGCGGCGCGATCTGGCGGACACCAGCCTGGCGGTCGGCGACCAGCTCCACCTCGTCGGCAAGGACATTCTCGCCGTCGGCCGCGACCTGCGCCTGCTTGACGGCGATACGCTGGCGGCCAGATGGCGCTTCGCCCCGCCCACCCCGGCGACGCCGCAGGCCCCGGACCCGCTCGGTCGGCCGGCGATCGCGGACAACCAGGTCGCCGTGGCCATGGGCAATCAGCTTGTGGTGCTCGATCTGGCGACCGGGCGCAAACTGCGGGACATGCCCCTCGACGCGCCGGGCCATGTGGTCCTCGCGCCGCAACAGGTGCTGGTCAGCGGCGAACAACAATTGACGAGCTACATGGCGTGGCCGGATGCCGTGACGTCGCTCAAGGCGCAGATGGCGGCCTGGCCCCGCGATCCCGGGCCGGGCCTGTCGCTGGCCAGCCTTGCCGGACAACTCAAACGCGCCGCCGAAATGCTCGCCGGCATCGATGCAGCCCTCGACGCCTTGCGCCTTGGCCGGTCGCCGGATGCCAATCCCAATCCTCAATCCGCGGCCGCGCGACCCGGCGACGATCAGGCCCAGGTCTTCGCCGGGATTCGCCGCCTCGTCGATGACGCCGAGGACCAGTCCCGCGCCGCCGCCACGCCGTACGAACAGTCCATGTCGCTCGATGTCGCCGCGCGACGCCAGTTGCTCGACCGCCTCGCCGCCGCCGCCGTCACGCCCGCCGACGAGGTGATCTATCAACTGACCATGGGCCGCTTCCTCCAGAACAGCGGCCAGCCGGAGCAGGCCATCGAACATTTCCAGAACGTGCTGGACGATCCAAGCCTCGCCGCCCAGCTTTTCCCCTACGAAGGCGGCTCGCGCCAGGCCCGGCTCGAAGCCACGCTTCGCATCACCCAACTCGTCCGTGCCTATCCTTCGCTCTACCAGCGCTACGACCAGCAGGCCCAGCAGCAACTCGAACAGCTTCAGCGCAATGCCGACGCACCGGCCGACCTGTTGATCCAACTGGCGGAACAATATCCCCTCTCCCCCGTCGCCGTGTCCGCGCGTCAGGCGGCGGCGGTCAAACTGCTGGCCGGCGGACTGCACGACGACGCGCTGGCCCAGCTTCGCCGCGCGTATCCCATGGCTTCCTCCGACGCTGTCCGCGCCGACATTGTCGGCCGAATCGCGCAAATCCGTGAATCCCTCCATCAACCCTCCGCCGCTCGACGCTGGCTCACCCGCGCGCGAAGGCAGTTCCCCCAACTCGTGCCCCTGCGCGACGGCAAACCCACCCCCATCGACGCCTGGCTCGCCCAACTGGCGGGAAGGCAGGATCAGCAGTCCTCGCTGCCCGCGATGACGCTGCCCTGGACCTCGCCTCGCATCATGCCCGGCCAGTTGCTCGTGCCCCGGTTCACCGCCTCCGACAATCGCCCGCGCGATCGGTTCCTGATCCAGCTTTCCGACCGCGTTCAGCTTCGCCGCGCGCCTGACTACGATGTCGCCTGGGAATCCCCCGTCACCCCGGGCCATGTCACATTGCTCGCTCTCTCCAGCGAACAGGCGCTGCTCTGGCACGACGAGACCGGCTCGCTGATCGCCCTCGATGGCCGCACCGGCCTGCGCGAATGGCCCGAAGCCGACGCCGCCGCGCTCCTCGACGCCGCGGGCGATCCCCGGCAACGCAAAGACCTTCGCCCCGCGCCCCAGCAGGCGTTCATCCAGATGATGAACCCCGGCGTCGTCGTCCGTCAACGCCGCATCGAACTGGCCCGACCGGAAATCGAACCCGGCTATCTCATGGCTGTCAACGACGCCGTCGTCTGTCTCGCCGACCACGCAGGCCGCATCGTCGCCCTCGACCGTCACGCCGGCAACGTCCTCTGGCAACGCATGCTCGCCATGGATCAACTCGACCACCTCGTCATGGACGACGACGCCCTCGCGCTGGCTGGACAGGTCGGCACGCAGGACACCCGTAGCGGCTGCGTCCTCGCCCTCGATCCCCTCTCCGGCGAATCCACCATCCACGAACTCGAAGAAGCACGCAATCCCATCGCCTGGCTCGCCCTCGGCGGCGATGGCCTGCTCCTCTACGTCACCGGCCAGCAACTGATCGCGTACCACCTCGCCGCCGGCAACCAGGCCTGGCGACTCGCCCTGCCCTCCGCCCCGACCGCCGCCTCATGCCTGCTCAGCCGCGACGCCATGCTTCTTCAGAATCAGGATGGCTCCCTGCAACTGATCGACCTCGTCGCGGGCCGCGCCGTCGCCCAGATAACCACCCCCGCCACGATCCCCGGCTCGCCCGCCGATCTCCAGCACGCTCAGGACCACTGGTACATCCTCACGCCGGGGAAAGCCCTTGCCCTCGACCACCAGGGCCGCACCCTCTGGCACGACGCCATCGCCTTCCCCAATCATCAACTGGCCGCCATGCTGCTGACCGACCCGCTGGCCATCCTCGTCTCCCCCCTCCCGCCCCCGGAAGTGCCCCCGGCCCCGGAAGCAGCCCCGAAAGCTGCACCGGAAGTGGACCATGAAGCAGCCCCGGAAGAAGCTCCTGCGGTGGCTCGGAACGTAGCCCCACCCGCCGCCCTCGCGCCCCAGCCGCTGCACTACCGCCTCTACGCCCTCGACCGTCGCACCGGCATCCTCGTCGACCAACGCGACCTCGGCCCGCTGTCCCAAACCCTCGACCCCGCCGCCTGCCTCGCCCTCCACCACCACCTCGTCTTGTCCGCCGAACAGACGGTCATCCTTATTCCCGACAGCCAGTGACCGCAGCCAAGCTGCGCAGGCCGGATAGAAAGCTGATTCCATCCGCCGAACGATAAGAAGAATATATGTACTCATCCCCTTTTGCATTCCCAAGTTGAGCATGTAAAGATAGAAAAGGCGCTTGGCCAAGCAACGAAGAATCTCTTCGACCCAAAATAATTGGCTAACCAACCATGGCAGTGGATGAGTGGCGCGTACGTTAAGAGTAGAATCAAGTCTTGTGAGTTCTGCCCCCGTACGCGGCTCGCTACTGAGCGGAAGGCGCTGGACCTTATGGGCGAAAACAACAACAAGATGGAGTCCCTGATTTCAGCCGGTTCCGATATCGCTGGCGCGGCTGTCGGCGGTGCGCTGGGCTTTATCGCCGGCGGTCCGGCGGTAGCAGCTGGCGCGGGAGTGGTTGGTGTCGGGGTCACTCGGGTTCTGCGTGATGTCGCTACGCGTTTCCTTTCTAGCCGAGAAACGGCAAGAGTAGGAGCAACCGCTTCCATCGCGATTTCATCGATTCAAGAAAGATTGAAGAACGGCGAAAAGCTTCGAAGCGACAATTTCTTTGAGACTCGTTGCAGGCAGCCTAGCTCAGCAGAGGAGATATTCGAGGGTACGCTGCTAGCCGCAAAGAACACACACGAGGAGAAAAAGGCCCTTTATCTTGGCTATTTATTCTCCAATGTCGCCTTCGACATAACTTGTACAAAAGCTGAGGCCAACCATCTCATACATGTTGCGGATTCTTTGACATACACCCAATTTATCCTTCTTCATTTGTTCTCAGCGAGTTCGAGCGCGCAAAATCTCCGTGGAACCGCCTATGGAGCGGACGCACAAGTTTGTTATGCAACCATATCCACTCTTCAGTCAATTCATGAGTTATGCAATCTCAACCTTCTGATTATGCAGGGTCCAAACGAAAGCCACCACACGATAGTCATGGGGGGGATAAACATCATTTGCCCACAGCATCTGAAACTGGCAATAAGTGGGAATCGCTTACACAAACTACTTGGTTTGTCCGCGATACCACAAGAGGAAATGGAAGTAATCACCCGGTCGCTACGATGATATGGGCGGAGAAAAGGGTAGCGGAGAAAAGGGTAGAAGTACATATTCACATATTCCGCCTGCCTCGCCCTGCACCACCACCTCGTCCTCAGCGCCGAACAGACGGTCATCCTTATTCCCGACAGCCACTGACACAGCCAGGCTGCGCAGTTCGGATAGGGGCCGGCATCGGCGTACTCCGCGAGCCGCGACGTGTCGTCGCGGTCTTCGTATCACACTCCCGGCAGCCGATTCACCCATGGCGTCGTGCGCTGCCTGCCAATGTACAGATACGCATTTCGCAGATAGCACGCATCCTTGATCGCCCGGGTCGATCCGCCCACCGCCCACCAGCTCCCACCTTCCGGCCGCCCCCAGCGCTGGTCCAGTTCCTCGGTCAGCCAGCGCTTGAGCCATTCCCGGATTCGCTTGCCATGCACCGACGGATCAGCGCCAAGAAGGCTGTGAACGTGATCGTCGTCCGGCGGTCCGGGTGCTGCGCATACCAGGTAGTCCCATTGGCCACGTTGGCAAATCGCCGGCATCAAGGCTTCGATGACCGCGCGTTGCGATGCCGACAAACGCACTGCCGAGCCGCGCATGGACTTTTCTTCCCGCTCGTGCCGGATCGGATCGACCGGCAGAAACGCGGCGCCCGTCTGATTGTGCTGACGATCCACGGTCGGTTCGTTGGCTCCGTGCAGCCGCCGACCGTAGGTTCCGAAGGTGATGTGCCAGATGGTCCGACCGGGCAGCAGTGCCGGCGCGTCCGCGGAAGGGGCGGGAGTCGAAGACCGCGACGACACGTCGCGGCTCGCGGAATCGGACGGCGGCAAATTCATATCCGCGCCTCCGCCGGCCCCATGGCCATTGCACCTTCATCCATGAACGACTGAAGACATGTCGTTTCAACGCGGCGGCGGTGATTTCGATTTCGGTTCATGGACAGGACTCCCGGACGGCGTGTGGACGGCTTTGCAGCCGGTGAACGCTGGGTGCGCACGGTGTAACACAATGGCTGAATCACGACAATCGGCATGGAGCCGGGGACCGGGGGCCGGTGAGGGGAGTGTTTCCGCGACGCCGCAAGCGGCGGCTCGCTGTTGAATCCGTATGTCGTTGCTCCGCATCGTGGCGCATCGGCATTGACAGGGCGGGTTTACCTATATAACCTGTATATACATGTGGATCGCAGTTCGTCATGCCGACACGCATGACCTTGCACGGCGTGCGTCGGGAAATGGACCATGCGATAGAATTCACGTTCTTTTTCCCGGTTTTGCGCCCCGCGCATGGGCAGTGCCTTGGTGGACTTCCCTGGACTTCCCCTGTGTCCCTTTCTCTTTTTTCCTTCCTCCTTGAATTGCTTCAATCATGAAACCCGACCTCTTTGACCAGGCTCAGCTATTCGATCGCGGCCGTCGCCGCGTGTACCGGGAAGACAACCTTTCGGCGATCAGCCTTCCCCTTGGCGGGATCGCCGCCGGCCCCATCCAGATCAACGGGCAGGCCAGGCGCCATAAGTGGCAGATATTTCAGAACTATCGGGCCATATCGTTGCCGAACAGCTTCTTCGCGGTGCGATGCAAGGCGTCATCGGCGTCACCGGTGATCCGCGCGATGCAGACCGTTGCCGAAGGTCCATTCTCCCACATGAAGGCTCTGCGATTCTCGGGCGAGTATCCCTTCGGATGGTACGCCTTTGACGATCCTGAACTGCCCGTGCGGCTGGAGCTGGAAGCGTTCAGTCCCTTGGTGCCGCTGAACGAGAAAGATTCCGCGATTCCCGGCGCGATTTTCAATGTGACCGCGAGCAATGAAAGCAACAGCCGCATCGAGGTCGGCTTTCTGGCGACGCAGCAGAATGCGATCGGCATACGCACTGGCGAGGAACGCATCGAGGGTCGCCGCTGCGCTGCCTACCAGGGCAACGCCAATCGTGTGATCCGCAACGGCAAGGCCACCATGCTGCATATGACGACCACGTTGCCGAAGGACAGTGCGAATTATGGCGACATGGTTTTGGCCACAACCGCCCAGGACGCCCAGGGCTGCGCGGCATGGAGCGACCTGTCATCGCTTTACGAAACGTTTGCTGCCACGGGCCGGATTCCCGTTCTTGACCAGACGAACCCCGCGCCGTCCGGGACAACCCACGACGGCGCGCTGTCGGTGCAATTCATGCTGGAACCCGGCCAGACACAGACCGTCACGTTCATCCTCGCGTGGCACTTTCCCAACACTTCGCCCGTGGAGGGCCATCAGGGAAACCAGTATGCGAACTGGTGGCCCGACGCCTTGAGCGTGGCCAGCGACGTCATCAGTCGTCAGCGGGAACTGACCAGTCAGACGCAGCTCTACAACCAGACTTTCTATGCGTCGAACCTGCCACACTGGCTGCTCGATCGAATCAGCTCACAGGTGGCCATCCTCCGGAGCATGACGTGCAACTGGGACGCCAGGGGTTTCTTTTACGCCTGGGAGGGATGTCATCCCGCCGAAGGCTGCTGCACGGGCAATGCCACCCATGTTTGGGGATATGCACAAGCCCACGCCCGGCTGTTTCCAGCCCTTGGCCGGACGATGCGCGAAGAAGATATTCAAAACGTCCGTCCCGACGGCATGTTGCCGGTGCGTTTCACCTTCAAATATCCGGCTTTTGACGGACAATGCAGCTTTGTCCTCAGTTGCTTCCGCGAACATCTTCTGTGCCGGGACAACACGTGGCTGGCTCGACATTGGCCGACGATCAAGCGGGCCATGGACTATCTGATTATCCGCTGGAATGTCGCGGGAACAACGACGGACGAAGCCTGTCTGCAGGCGGGCATCCCGGACGGCATGCTCACCGGGCCTCAGCATGGCATGGACGGCGATCAGAGCGGCACGTCCTCGTGGATGGGAAGCATGTATCTCGCGGCACTGGCTGTCGCGGAACAGATGGCCAGATGTCAGAGAGACACAGCCTCGGCCGATTTCTATCGACAGATACGCGAAAATGGCGGCAGGAACCAGGATCAGCAGCTATTCAACGGTGAATACTTCATCCAGATTCCAGACACGCCGCCGCTGCAGGACTACTTGACCGGTTGCTACATTGACCAGCTTCTCGGTCAATGGTGGGTGCGACAGTTGGGGGGCGGCTGGCTGTATCCGAAAGAACACGTCCTTACCGCGATGCGATCCCTGTTCGGCTACAATTTCCGCCCGAATTTCCGCGATATTCCGCAGTTGCCGCGCAAGTTCGTGGACGATGCGGACGCGGGCCTCGTGCAATGCGCCTGGCCCAGGGGGGGACGCCCAGGTTCGCATCAAATCAATGAAATAGGTTACGCCGATGAGGTCATGAGCGGCTTCGAATACGCCGCCGCCGCCCTGATGATCCAGACCGGTTTGCTTGATGAAGCCTTCACGGTCCTGTACGCCGCGGCGAACCGCTACGACGGCCGGCTGCGAACCGGCTTGACCGGCTGCGAACAGCCCCCGCGGTCCTGGGACGCCTGGGGATACAGCGGCAACCCCTTCGGCGACGATGAGTGCGGCAAGTTCTACGCCAGGGCAATGTCCATCTGGAGCGTGCTGCTGGCATGCCAGGGATTTGAGTACGATGGTCCCGCAAGCCGGATCGGTTTTGCTCCGATCTGGAGACCTCAAGACCATGTTTCGTTCTTCACAGCCGGGGAGGGCTGGGGCCTCTTCACGCAACAACGCGACGACCACACGCAGCGGGAAACCATCGCTGTGCGTTGGGGCCAGCTACGTCTGCGCACGCTGACATTTGTCTTGCCGGCAGACGTGCAATCACGCAACGCCACCGTCACCGTGAACGGCCAGGCAATCGACTCCTCTCATGTGAACACCACCAACCACGTCACGATTACCCTGGCGACGGAGACTTGCCTCCAGACCGGGCAACAGGTGGAAGTGATGCTGACGATCAATTGACCTTCCGTTTGGACTTCCCCACGAAGGGCAATCGCGCCTATCCATCGTGGGGAAGTCCAGACTGGTGAGGAGAGTGTTTCCGCGACGCCGCAAGCGGCGGGGATAGGGGGGCTTGCGGGGGATCGCCACGATAACGCTCGTGCGCGGCGAGATGGAAGACCCGGGGGAATGGTGATGATCTATAAACCACAATTAGCCAATATGTTGTGCTATTGTTCACGTGAAGGTCGAAAAAGGGATTGACCGGGGCGCGCGGCTGTGATAGATTAACACTTATGTCGCCGACCCTTCAGGATATCGCTCGTCGGGCGGGGGTGAGTCAGATGACCGCTTCCCGCGCGCTTCGCGGCGTTGGTCGCGTTTCGGTGGAAACCCAGGCTCGCGTGAGGCAGGTGGCGACGAAGCTGGGCTATCGCGCCACATCCGCGATGGTCATGCCCCCGGCCGTGCGTCGAGGCAGTGCCGATCATTGCCTCCGCGTGCTGTTGCCGCTGATCGCCATGCACGAGGAAGCGATCAAGAGCTATCTGAGCAAGATGTTCTTCCGAGGTTTGGAAGATCGCATGGATGAGGTGGGGGGAAAGCTCAAGATTGAAGAGGTCCAGACGTTTGATGAAGTTCGCGCGTTGTGCGAGGAGTTTCGGCCGCACGGACTGGTGCTGCGTCAGAACCTGCCCCGCCCCTGGCTGATCGAGCTGAGCCGGGCCGTGCCTCTGGTGTTCTGCGGAGGCAACGACTTCCAGCAGGGCGTCGACAGCATCGGGGTCAACGAACACCGCACGGCGGCGATGGTCTTCGACCGTCTGGCGGCGCTGAACCACAGCCGCATCGCGTGGTTCAGCCTGGTCGACATCAACTCGCCGCTGCATAAGCAATACCAGGCGGGCAACGGCCCGCAAAGCAACGAGTACCGCGTGGGCACCCGCAACGGCCCGCGGCACGGCGCGTGGGCGAACCTGGCGACCTGCCAGCCGGACCTCGAACCGATGCCCGTCGTGGTGGAGATGCGCGACTGGGAACGGGACAGCCTCGGCGACGCCGTGCGTCGCGGCCTAGACCGCATCCTGGTCCTCAAGCCGCGTCCGACCGCCATCGTGGTGGGATCGGACAACATGGGGCTGGAGGTGCTTGAGCAGTTGCGCGAGCGGGGCATCGACGTGCCGGGCGAGATCAGCGTGGTGGGCTATGGCGCGTTTCCGCAGGGGCTGAGCAGCACGCCGACGCTGGCGTCGGTGGTGATTCCCATGGAAAAACTCGGTCTTGCGGTGCCGGAGATCATCCAGCGTCGCCGGGCCGATCCCAACGCAGTTCCCATTTCGATTCTGTTCGACGCGGACTTCCGGGACGGCGGGTCCCTCGGTCCCTCACCTGTCAACGCCGGCTAAGGAGCAACACCATGTCGCAACATGTCCATGTGGTTCGGTCCCCTCGATTGACTTTGGGCAAGGGATTCACGCTGATCGAACTTCTCGTCGTGATTTCCATCATCGCGCTGCTTATTGCGATTTTATTGCCGGCGCTGCAGTCGGCGCGGCGAGCGTCGCAGCAGGTGCAGTGCGGAACGAACGTGAAGCAGATTCTCCTGTCGTGGAACATGTACAGCGACGCGTATAAGGAATGGCTCTGCCCGTTCGTCGGCAGCCGTGGCGGCGCTCCGACTCCCGACAACAGCTACCGGTATCTGCCGGGTTCCAGCGGCTACTGGGAATTCCTGATGCGCCAGTTCCTGGATTTTACCATCGCGGATTACAACAACCCCGGCAACGGAAACGCCACCTATACCGCGGATTACAAGGGCATCTGTCTCTGTCCCAGCATGCAGCAGGCCCCGTATGCCCGGTATCTGTGGGAACTGCATTACGGCATGATGCTCAATGGCATAGGCGGTGATCCATTTGGCAGTTTGCTGCCCGTTCTTCGACGCGGCGAGTTGCGTGGTCCGAGCAAAGGCGTTGTATTCGCGGATTCCAACAGCAACAGTCCGCCCTACGCCGGCAACGCCTTTATTTACAACATTCTGCCTCGCATGGATTTCCGCCACATGGGTGGCAACAACGTCACGCTGGGCATCGCCGATGGTCATGTGTCGTTCCGGCGCAATGACGACGCCGTGTTCAGCATCGCAGCATGGTGGGTTACGGACGAATGGGGCCAGTTCAGGAACCGGTAAACCGGCGAACCGGGATGGTCGATCCCCGGTTATAGCACCCTGCCTCCAGAAGGAGAATGGTCATGATGATGCGCCATGCCAAATTGACAAAATCTCCACATCAAGGCCAGCGAGCTTTCACCCTCATTGAGCTTCTCGTCGTGATTTCCATCATTTCGCTGCTCATCGCCATTCTGCTGCCGGCGTTGCAGTCGGCGCGGCAATCGGCGCAGCAGCTTCAGTGCGGCAGTAATGAGAAGCAGATTATCCTGGCGTGGAGCCAGTATTGTGACGCCTACAAGGAATGGATGCCGTCCTTTTTCGGCAACCTGTCGGCGCCCAATCGCAGCCTGCCTGGCTCCCCTGGGCCGTGGAATTACTTGATGCGGGATTTCCTGGACGACATCGTGGGCCATCCCGACTCGGGCATCAACAATCACTGGGCCTCCATCAAACCCGGCTACAAGGGAATCATGCGTTGTCCGTCCTATACCAAAAAGAATCCGTATTACCTTTGGGATGTGCCCTACGCGTTGCCCGGTGATGGCTTTGGTGGTGCTTCCACCCATGGTTTGTTGCCCATCGACCGTCGTATGGAAATCAAGAAACCCAGCCTGGCCTATGCACTGCTGGAAAGCAACTGGCCTAACAATGACTACGCGGGCAACTGTGTGGTCGGCAATGCCATGGGGGCTTATTCCGATATCCGGCACATGAACCTCACCAACATGACCACAGCCAAGGCCGATGGCCATGTCACCTTCGAGAAGTATGACGTCTTAGCATACCCCTACCCCAACTGGCTCTACAGCGAGGAATGGGGCCAGTTCAGCAATCGGCCGTAAACTTCCAGAAGTGGATGGTCGATATCCGGTTATATGTCATTGCGATCCCATCAAAGGAGAACAGTCATGATGCTCAAACATGTCAGAATGACGAAATCTCCCCTTCCGGGCCAACGCGGCTTCACCCTCATTGAGCTTCTCGTCGTGATTTCCATCATTGCGCTGCTCATCGCCATCCTGCTGCCGGCGCTGCAGTCGGCAAGGCAGTCGGCGATGCAGCTTCAGTGCGGGACCAATGAAAAGCAGATCATGCTGGCGTGGAGCCAATATTGTGACGCTTACAAGGAATGGATGCCGACCATTTTTGGCAATCTGCCCGCAGGCCAGACGCCCGCATACCGCGTATTGCCCGGCAGCGATGGCCCGTGGGAATATCTCATGCGGGAATTTCTGGACGGCATTTGCGATACCCAGCCGACGAACAGCGCCCACTGGGTAGGTATTCGAGCCGGCTATAAAGGCATCATGTTGTGTCCTTCGTACAACCGTCGAGTTCCCTATTACGTCTGGGAATTTCCCTACGGCTTGCCCCTGGAAGGCTTTGGTGGATATCCCAGCCATGGCAGGGATGCCATCGATCGTCGTCAGGAAATCAAGCAACCCAGCAAAGCCTATGCGCTGCTCGAAAGCGATACCAGAAGCGATTACTACGCGGGCAACCCCTTCGTTTATAACCCCGCCAGCGGATATGAAGACTACCGTCACATGAAACGAACCACGATGACTGTCGCTCAGGCCGATGGTCATGTCTCCTTCCAGAAATATGAAGTGTTGAACTACCCATATCCCGATTGGCTGAACAGCCAGGAATGGGGCCAGTTCAAGCCGTTGCCGTAGCAGGCTGATCTGGTTCTTCGACGACAACCTTGACGACAAGCTTTGTCCATCGGTTTCAGCATGGACACATGAAAAGTATTGCTCCTGCCGCCACGAGCCGCGACCGTAAGGGAGCGGACCACCCTCGATCAAGGGGGGTGTGACGGTGACAACCAGCATCCCCGGTGGCCAAATGCGGTCCGCTTGCTTACGCGCGCGGCTCGTCAGGGCAGCGGTCCGTTCCCTCACGGTCGCGGCTCGTCATGACCCGTTTCCCACGTGCGTTTGAATGGCCGACAACGTTTGGATGAAGGCGACGATCCACATGAACAAACCTGGTTTAGCCACGATCGCGGGATGTCTGATCTGTATGGCTTGGCTGACGCTGGCCGCGCGGGCGGAAGCACCAGCGGCGGCCACGCAACCTGCGACGGAGGCGCACGTCATTCCTCCGGTCAATGATCGCGCGATCCTCAAAGCCATGCCCGGCGAATCACGCTACAAGATTCCGCAGCGCATCTACACGGAAGCGTTCCTCAAGGGGGCCAAGGCGGGCACGCATCCGAACCTGTTGCCGGCCTATCCCAACCGCACCCGCGCGGAGCTGTGGCTGAACATTCCCGAAGACCAGTGGGCCGCGATGGTCCTCGACATTGCACCCGTCACCGCCGGCGGCGGGCAGCCCAACTATGCCGGCAAGGACCCGTTCTCCAACGATCCCTTCTTCCGCGGCTGCGGCATGACGGATGAACAATTCCTCAAGAATCCCTTCATCGCCTACACGCTCGACGGCAACCATCCCATCTATGGCCGGGATGAGGACATGCCCGCCGACTGGGCGCTCAAACCCAACGTCACGGTGGAGATTCCGCATCTCGATGGCACGAAACATGCGTATCGCTTCCATGCCCCGCCGGGCACGGAAAACGCGCCGCCGAGCTTCAACTCCGATCGCCGCCACTGGATCAGCCCGGCCGGCGAAGCCTGGCGACAGCGGCTTCGCATCATCATGTTCGAGGTCTTTCCCGATCTGGCGCTGCGGGTCTATGAAACCGGCGATCCCAAGGCTGTTCGCATCCTGACCGTGCTGCTGGACCGCTTTGCCGATGTGTATCCTTCGCTGCCGCTGGTGAGTCAGTCGATCGGTCACGGCCTGGCGCGCAATGAGGCCGGCAAGGACTACCTGACCCGCGATGAATACCTCGCCACCGTCGCGCAGGGGCCCTTCCGCGACTGGAACAACAAACCTTTCTGGTTCCACAGCATCTACGACTACAACTACGCCAAGCTCAACTGGGGCATCAGCTCCTGGACCGACGGCGTGCTGGACCACCTCGCCGACATCGGCACGACGTTCGACCTGATCCGCGACACGCCGGCTGTAAAGCAGTACAGCAAGGAGAAGTACAACGACGAGATGGCGTGGGAGCGGAAGATACGGCTGGACATCTTCAGCAACGCGCTGCAGATGACCCGCGTCACGCCGCCGACCGTGGGCAACACCAGTTACGGCTACATCCGCGGCGGCTCCGTCCTGGGCATCCTCACCGGCGACGAGTATCTCTTCAACCGCGCGCTGTCCATCGTGGACATGTACCTGACCAACAACTGGCTCGTGGACGGCATGCCGCACGATGCCGCCTTCAACTACGCGATGATGACCTACGGCATCATCAACTACCGCTGGATGACCAAGGTGTTCGGCGGGGTGGACCTGAAGGACCGCTATCCCATCCTCCATGAGATCGAGAAGCTGACGTTCCGGCCGGTGGCGACGCTGTACAACGTGGAATCCAAGCACGCCGACGAGCACAACCGCTTTTTCCGCGGCCTGTGGGACTGGATGCCTCCTCCGGCCCCGGACAAGGTGTCGTATCCGGAGCATGAACTGTCGCAGTGTTTCCCCGTGTACGGCTACACCATGCTGCGCGGCGGCGAGGCGGGAAGCCGGATGGAACTCTCGCTCGACCACATGCCCACCGGCAATCATTCGCACTACTCGCGGATGAACCTGCAGATGTTCTACGAAGGCGTGGAAGTGTTGCCCGACTTCGGCTACGGCGTGGGCTACATCGAGCCGGACAAGGAGCCTTGGAAAAGCCTGAGCAAGGATTATCCGCTGGAAATGATGGACTCGCCCTGCGAGGCGGACAAGTGGGGGCCGTGGCGTCACACGTACACGATGCTGCCCGAATCGCACTGCCTGGCCATGGTGGACTACTGGCTTTATGCCTTTGGTCCCACGCAACTGATGGGATACCGCGGCGGCATGCCGCTGAGCGATCCCGGCTACTGGGCGCAATTCGTGGACGCTTCCGCCGCGGGCTTGTTCAAGGATCGGCCCAATCCGGTGGACGTCTTCCGCCGACAGGTGGCGATGTTCACGCTGCCCAATGGCCGGTCGCTGGCACTGGACACCTTCCGAATCCATGGCGGCCAGAGGCACGACCTGTACTGGCATGTGCCCAGCGATTTGAAGCAGACCACGCTGTCGCAGCCCGCGCCGATCGAAGCGAAGAACTTGTTTGAATATATGGGCTACAAAAGCATCAGCTATGACAAGCTGACCGGCGAAACCATTCAACACTATGCCCGAGCGCCGAAGCTGATCGAAAAGCTGCACAGCTATGCGACGCCGCGGGGCGTGTGGAGCGCGGACTATCTCATCGAGCCGCACAAGTTCCTGCCGAAAAATCCCAAAACGCTGGAGCGATACAGCCACTGGCCGAAGCTGTTGCATGACGTGAACTTCCGCTTGTGGGGCGATGTGGCGGGCAGCGAAACGACACAGAACCAGATCATCGGCGCGTACGCGCCCTGGCCAGCGCTGCTGGAGGAAACCGATCCGAACACGGGCGAGCAGGTCCGCGGCCTGGTCGCGTTCCGCGATGCGATGCACATGCTGATTCCCTCCCGCGTGGCGGAAAAACCGGGGCTGGAAAGCACGTTCGTGCATGTGCTGGAGCCGCGGAACCCCAGCCAGGAACCGGCGGTCAAGAGCGTGGACGTGGTGCATGTGGCCAAGGACGAGACCGGCGGCGGCGTGACGACGAAAGTGGACCTGATGGCCGGTGGAAGTCTCTGGGCGCTCAGCACGCTCCACGGCGAAGCGTATGTGCCGCCCGCCAAGGCCGGCTCGCCGGCGGTGGAACTGACCGGACGCTGCGGCGCGGCCATTCCCGAAGCCGGCTACCTCTCGCTCTACGACGGCAGCAAACTGCGCGTCGGCAACTGGCAACTCGACCTTCAACCTTCATGGCGTCTCAAACTCCTGGGCGTGATCGGCGATATGACCGGCCAGCCCGACGAAAGCGCGCTGATCGTGCAGTCCGATCTGCCGCTGCCGACGGACAAGACGCTGGCCGGCACGATGCTGTTCGTGCAGCACCGGATCGATCCGCAACTGAGCACGGGCTACACCATCGCGGCCGTGTCGAGCTTCGGTGAGCAGCGCTATCGCATCGACCTGGCGAATCTGCCGCCGTTTGTCGAGCAGCGGATGCACGCATGGAAGATTGATGAGAAAGATCCCGCGCTGCTGTACCACGATATGCGCGTGGTCAAGGGCGGGTATGAGCGTAGCCGCATCCGCTTCCCCCGTTCGGGCTTCGAGACGGAAATTGTCACGATGGACGGCAAGACGGTGAAGCTGGCCGCGACGCCGCCGGAGGGCGCGGTGAAAGAGGATGACGCCTTTGTGGTGTTCAAGATACAAGCGGGCGACGAGGTGACGATTCCCTCGCATTTCGCCTGCAGGAAGCAGGACGGCAAACTTCAGATCGTCAGCACCGGCCCGGCGAGCCTGCGCGGCCCGGACGGACTGACGATCACGCTGACGGCCAAGGACCTTGCCGACGGCCGCGCGGAAGCGGCGATCACGAAGTAATTTCTCACCCTGGAGTGTTCACGATCATGTCCAATTGCCCGATGTCGGGTCCCTGTTGGGCCTGGCGGCTCATGATGTCGATTCTGTTGTCGTTGGCGCTTGGTCCGGTGCTGCACGCGCGGACGCCGGATGAAACGGTTCCCGCCTGGCGCGGCAAGTCGCCGGGCACGGCCTGGCAGGGGCCGGACGTGCTGTGGCGGCCGCGCGAGTGGGTCATCTTCAACCTCCTCGACGAAACCGGCGGCGGGTTCGAGCTGAACTTCACCGCGCGCGACATGAACGTCTACATGCAAGGCCCGAGGCCGGCGTTCTTCCTCGTCATCGGACCCAAGGATGAAATCGTCGCCCAGACCATCCTCGAAGACGACGGCATCGTCTCCGGCAACGAACGCTACCGCGACGGCATCTACGATCCGTTTCAGGATCTCCGCTACCGCGAGTATCACCATCACGTCAGCCCCAACGGCTATCCGGCAGGCAAGGAACGCTCGCCGCTGCTGGACAACCCTCAGACGCTGCCCGCGCGGCATGTGTCGCTGAATGTGCCCCAAACCGCGAAGGCGGGGCTGTACCGCGTCGTGGTCATCGCGTCGTGGGACCACTGGATTTCCATCACGCCCAGCCGGCCGCTGCCCATGGGCGTCCATCCCGGCCAGGGTCCGCTGTATGTCCATCAAGACCGCCTGCGCGATGCGTACCTGTATGTCCCCAAAGGCGCGCAGGACGTGGGCTTCGGCGTCACCGAGGAAGTGTCGCCGTACAGTTGGACGATGACGGTGTCGGATGAAGCGGGAAAAGTGCTGAACACGACGACCCCGCGTACCGCTTACAGTTACTACCTCAACAAGAGCGCGACGCAGGACGCGCTGCTGAAGGTGAGCCTGACGGGCAAACAGCCGGGGTGCTGCCTGTCGGTGGAAGGCGCGCCGTTCGTGATGTGTCCCGACGCGGAGACAGCGCGGAAAATCCACGGCGGCATGGAATGGCGTGCCCCGGGCGTGTGGACGTTTTTCGACTGCCAGCGGAAATTGCTCGACTGGGCGATGTCGCTCAAGCCCGAAGACCTGAAATACACGGGCAAACCGGCGGAAACTCCGTTCCGTCTGTCCCCGATGTACGGCACCGATTCGCCGACATCGAATGAACTGCCCCGCCTGCTGGAAACGCAGGACCTCGACCCCGCCAGTCCGACGTATGGCCGGTTCAAGAACACGGGCGACAAGGAGTTTGAACAGAAATTTTCCCGCAGCGGCAAGGGATGCGGCTTCCCCATGGCTGCCCAACTGAACGCGCCGGGCAACGGCTACTACCAGTCGCCCGTGCTGGTCCGTCGCGCCATGCTGCAAACGATCATGGAAGACGCCATGCGCCTCGGTCCCAACCTGGTCTTCGGCCACAATGACGGGCCAAAGACATATCCAACCATCCGCGAAGACCAGTTCTGGGGCCTGCCTTACCGTTCCGGCTGGTACAACTTCCACGATGGCGGACACAGTGAGATCCTCGCGCAGATCGGCGATCTGTGCGACAAGACCGGCGTTCCCTCCGAGACGATGAACGCCTGGCGCAAGACGCTGCAGATCTGGGCCTATGGCCGGTCGCAGGCGCACAGCGGCGAAACCACCAACCAGTGGATCATGCACCTGCAGGAAATGGCCGACGCGATCGACGCGATCAAGGGCGACGCCGATCTCGAAGCACTGATGCTGCGCGGCGTGGAACGCTGGGCGACGCCGGGCGTGCTGGGCCGCGTCGATCCCGATCCGTCTCCGTACGTCACCAAGAGCCGGTTGGGCTACGGTTACGCCTGCGATCTGGGCTGGTCCGGCGCGGGCTATCCCACCGACGGCGGCGGTTTTGACGCGGAATACTGCAATGAAACGATGTACTACTGCCGCACGTTCCACGCGCGGGTCAAGAGCAAGGCGATGCTCGACCGGTTCGAGGAATACACCCGGCTCAAAGCGCATCTCGCGCTGCCTGTCAACGGCACCATCAGCGACAACCTGACCTGTCCGACCGACATGTCCAACCGCACGCCGTTCCCCAGCGCGCCGGTGCCGCTGTTCGACGCCATGAAAGGCCGGGATTATTTCGACGCCTTCACCTACTGGAGCCAGATGTGCAATCTCAAGCCCGGCCAGCCCGCGCCGAAGGCTCCGGCACAGACGCTGCCCTGCCTCCAGGAAAGCTCATTTATCCGCAACTTCGACAACGCCTTCTTCTTCATCAAGAAGCCTTCGTACTACACCATCATGGCCGGCGGAGAAACAGCCAAGCTGTGGCGCGGGTTCATGGGCGTGATCCATACCGCCAACGGCTCCAGCGAATTCCTCGGCAGCGTGACGGAATGCGGCTACGGCAGTCGCGGCATGATGGCGGGCAAACTCGCCGGGCTTTCCTCCGTCTTCGTCCCCCAGGCAGGCCCGATCATCCTCTCCAGCAACCAGGACGTCTTCTACGTCAACAACCTCTGGACCCGAAGCAAAAACCCCGGCGCACGCAACGACAAGGGCATGTACATCCCTGAATACGACTGCGCCGGCTACGACACGCCCTGGGTCCAGTTCAACGACGACACCGGCGTCATGACCCGCACGGGCCAGTTCTTCAATCAGCCCCTGTCCTGGGTCCGCACCGTCGTCTGCGATGAAAATCGCATCCTGGTCGATGTGGACATCACGGCGATGGAAGACGTGGACCTGATGAACCTTTGTGAATCGATCCCGTGGTATGCGGTGGACAACCGCGTGGTGCGGACCTTCGCCGGCGACTGGAAGGAAGGCGACAAGATCGGCGTGCTGCCGTCGCGCAAGGCCCCGCCGCGCCACCGCGAGCCGGGCGAAGCTGCGGAAGCCGTGCCGCAGGACGACACGCGCCTCGTGCCCTTGCGGGCGGTGGACATCAGCGGTCCCACCGGCGCCGGCGCGGCCGTGATCTTCCCGCGTCAGTACGACGCCGTGCTGATTCCTCCGATGTCCTATCAGGTGCAGTCGCTGAGCATTTCGCTTAGCCCGCGGATGAAGAAGGGCCAGCGGCAGACGCTGCATTACGTGATTGTCCCGCACGCCAAGGCGATCACGGCGGAAGAGTTGAAGCAGATCATCCCGTAACGCGACACGTCGCGGCGCTCCATAGGCTGCAAATGGCCCCGAAAAACCGGCTCGCCAGGGCAATGAAGACGCCCTGGCGAGCCGGTGGTCGTATGGGATGCGTTGCGGAAGCGGGGGGATTGGTTTAGGCGGTGCGGCGACGGGGCCGGCCGATGAGCATCAGCGCGCCCAGGCCGAGCAGGGCACACGACGCCGGCTCGGGCACGACGGCTTTGCCGCCGAGACCGAACTGCACGTGGTCCATTTCCCAGTCGTCGCTGCCGGGCATGGACAGCGTGATGCGGGAGATGCCGGCGACATTCTGGACGCCGAAGAAGCGGTCTTCGTCGGTTCCACCGAAGAATGTTCCGTCGCCGAGGTTGATGCCGGTGATGGAGCCGAGTGAAACGTTGTTGTTGTCGAAGGCCTCGAAGACGACATCGCCGATGCCGTTGACGGGCGAGGCGAAGCCGGCGTCGGTCCAGACGATGCCGACCTCGGTGGGCAGGCTGCCGAGGACGAGGGCGTCGAAGAAGAAGCTGACGGAGTGGCTGCCGGCGGAGTACCAGGTTCGGCCGCCCGTGCCTGAGCCGTCGATGGAACCGTCATCGCCGTCGACGGAGTCGGTGCCCGCGCTGGGGTTGAGGATGAATCCGGTGGAGGCGGTGATGCCCGGGGTGTTGAGCGCGCCATCCTCAAAATCCTCGACGAAAAACGAGGTTCCGAGGCCGGCGGTGTTCAGCGGGCTATCGGCGAGGCTGGTGTAGGAGGATGGGCCGAAGAACGTCGCGGCGTGTGCGGAGTTCGCCGCGCCGAAGACGGTCATCGCCGACAGTGCGGCGCCACAAAGCAGTTTGCGTAGAAACATGGTGTTGTCTCCCTCGTGTGCGGGTTTGAAGCCTCCGAGGGCAAACGTAGACCGGGAAGCGGGTCACGCCAGCGATGCGATGGAAAAGAATGCGCGACTGAAAAACGGAATTGGGTTCGTGACGGACGTGCGGGTTGTGAGGGATTGGGGGAAATGCCCGAAGGACGAAACGCAAGACGCGCGGGCAGTTTGCCCGCGGCTATGCAAGATGAAGGGAAACTCCTTGCCAGCCGCGGGCAAACTGCCCGCGCGTCCCGCGTCTTCCCGTCCGGGTACACTTCACATCATGACTGACGTGCTGCCCTATCGGATAGCCGTGCTGTGTTACCTCTTCGACGAAGCGGGGCGGGTGCTGATGCTGCACCGGGTCAAGCCGCCGAACCGGGACCTGTACTCCCCGATCGGTGGGAAGCTGGACCAGGTCAGCGGTGAAAGTCCCACGGCCTGCGCCTTGCGGGAGATTGAGGAGGAGGCCGACCTGACGCTGACGCCGGGCGATGTGCACCTGACGGGCATCGTGTCCGAGGCCGGCTTCGACGACGCCATGCACTGGCTGATGTTCCTGTACGAAGTGAACCGGCCGGTCCAGGTGCGGAGGCAGACCTTTGAGGAAGGCCGGCTGGAGTGGCACGACCCGGCGAAACTGGCGGAACTGCCGATCCCGCAGACGGACCGGCGGGTGATCTGGCCGTTGTTCTGGCGCTATCGCCGGCGGTTTTTCATGGCGCACATCCGCTGTTTCCACGGCGAACTGGCCTGGCGGATCGAGCAGCCCCACCCCGACGCCACCGACTGGTCTTCATTTCCGGTTCACACAATGCAAAAGTAGCGCATGAAATTCCGCAATAGAGTAGACTGGAAGATGCGTTGATCTAGGGAGAAGGGGGGAGAGGAGGGGAGAGCCATGTGCAGACCTGGCACAACGTTCTCCATCGAGCGCATCGCCGACACCAGTGTGATCCATGTTCGCAGCGACATCAACGATCGCGTCATGGTGGAGCAGCTCAATCTGGAAGTACACGCCCTGCTGGAGGAATCGACCAATCCCCGCATGGTGATCGACTTCCAGGGCGTGCGGGAAGTGTCCTCCGCCATTCTCGGCGTGGTGATGGGCATCAACCTGAAAGTCTGCCGCAAACGGGGCCAGCTTCGCATCTGCGAGGTCGGGGTCGAACTGGCGGAAATTTTCCGTCTGGTCAAGCTGGACCGCATCCTGAGCGTCGATGCGACGCTGCAGGATGCGCTGGCGGCGTTGTCGTGATCGGCTGCGTGTTGCCGGACGGAAGAATCAGTGCCGGTGTTGATCGATGTCCATGAGGCGCATGCCCGTGCGTCGAAGCTTGCGCGCGGCTTCCGTGATCGCGCCGTAGAGATCATCCGACGATTGTGCGACGGCGAACGGTTGCCGGCCCGCCAGACGGGCTTCGATGACCACGCGCTTGTCGTGGCCGTGCGCCGCGGGGCCGTTGTCGTCGTGGAAATGCACTTCGACCCGCGTGACCCGGTTTTCAAACGACCGGACAGCGCGGCGAACTTCCCGTTGAACGTGAGCCGAGAGCGCTTCGCTGCCCAAGGAACCGTGCGGGCTGACCTGAATAAGCATCACCATGTCCTCCTGTGCGGGTGAAAGGAATGGTCGATCCAACAGGCATACACCCCCGGAAGGAAAACGGTTGCGGCCACCGATGATTTTCGGTGTCCTGAAATGATAGGCGCGATGATCGATATGAAGCGCCGCGACTTGTCGCGCCCAGCCCGCTACAATCGCCCACGCAATCCTTCCGGGAATCGGGCCTGCGGTGGGCGCGGCCCCAGGGGTATCGCTTCCATGCCGACGCTGACCACGCTGTCCTCCATCATTCCCGTCTGGGCCATGCACAACATCTGGCTGATCGTGCTGATCAAGTTCGCCCTCATTCTTTTCGTCTTCGTCGCCGGCATCAGCGCCGTCGCCATGTTCAGCATCTGGGCGGAACGCAAGGTCGCCGGCCACATGCAGTCCCGCCTCGGCCCCGTCCACACGGGCATCAAGTTCGGCTGGGCACAGTCCATCGCCGACGGCGTCAAACTCATCCTCAAGGAAGACCTCATGCCCCACGGGGCCGACGCCTTCCTGTTCAAGCTCGCGCCCTATGTCGCCTTCGCCCCCGTCTTCGCCGCGTTCGTCGCCCTGCCTTTTGGCCCGCAACTCTGCTTCGAGGGCGGCCTGAACAACGGCCTGCTCTATGTCCTGGCGGTGCTGGCTGTCGAAGTCATGGCCGTCATCATGGCCGGCTGGGGATCCAACTCCAAATGGGCCATCTACGGCGCCATGCGCGAAGCCTGTCAGATGGTCAGCTACGAAATACCCCTGGGCATCAGCCTGATCTGCGGCGTCATCGTCGCCGGCACGCTCAACCTCGTCGAACTGGGATACCTCCAGGGCGGCGGAATCCAGGACTGGTTCGTCCATCACAATCCCTTCCTCTTCGCCGCGTTCTTCCTCTACTTCGTCGCCAGCCTCGCCTCCTGCAAACGCGCGCCCTTTGACCTGCCGGAATCCGAAAGCGAACTGGTCGCCGGCTTCCATACCGAATACTCCGGCCTGCGGTTCAGCTTCTTCTTCTTCGCCGAATATGCCTCCATGTTCATCGTCGGCGTCGTCTCCTCCTTCCTCTTCCTCGGCGGATGGAACAGTCCGCTGGGGCCGCTCGATCCCGTGCATATGTTCATGGGCTACGACCCGGTGAAGGCGGGACAAGCCTACTTCTCCGGCGCGCTGGCCGCCGCCGAAGGCTGGAACCAGACCGCCGACGCCATGGGCGTCAGCCCCATCGGTCTGGCCGTCGTCAACCTCTACGGCGTCTTCTGGGTCGCCGCCAAAGCCTTCAGCCTCATCTTCGTCCAGATGTGGCTCCGCTGGACCCTGCCCCGCATCCGCATCGACCAGGTGCTCTACACCTGCGTGAAAGTGCTGCTGCCGGCCAGCCTGATCACGCTCGTCGGCGTCGCCTGCTGGGTCGCCCTCGTGCCCCAGCCTGAAGCGGTCATCCACGGCAAAACGGTCTACAACCTCGGCTATCTCGCCGGCGAAACCCCCGTGCTGCAACTGGCCACGCAACTCGTCCTGACCGCGCTCACCTTGGCGCTGGGACTGACCATCCTCGGCGTGATCGCTTTCGCCTGGCTCCACCGCGACCGCCAGCCGCGCAAGTCGCTCTTCACCGACGTCATGCCCGTCGGCCGCGACATCTCATGGACCAGCGAGGCGACGCAGGGCTGAACGACGGCATCCGACATCTGAATGAGCCGCAACCGTAAGGGTTCACCCTTCCACACATCTCCCTTTCGCCGTCGCAAGGCCCCTCGGAAGACCCGAAGACGGGTCATCCGCGGGCTTGGGTCGATCGATAACGCCGGGCAAAGCCCGCGGATGGGGCGTCTTCGCCCCTTCTGCGGGGTCTTGCGACGGTGGAACGGCGGGTTTGGGTGGAACTCCGAGATGTGTGGAAGGGTGAGACTGTAAGGGCGCGGACGGCTTTCTGACGCCTGGGGTGCTGGTTTTTACGTTGCACCCCCTCATCCGCAGGATGTCTGCTTCCTCACGGGCGCGGCTCGTCAAACCTACATGCGTTTGTCGGGGCTGCCCCGCAGCAGGCCGTGCAAATGAGAAAACATTTTCTAATCTGCAATGATGCTCTGTTAAGAAGCCGAAAAACTTGTCCGCATCGGCCAAACATCGCATCTCCTGCAACCTGCCCTGGCTCGTCAAACACCTGTTGACCTCGTAGGTGGTGCTGCGTCCACGAACACACAAAACGGTGTCAAACACGATTTTGGCCAAAACCGTATCCGACACCGTTTTTGTTGAAGCACGGCGTTACTTCGCCGAAGCTTGCGCCCGCACGCGTAATGACTGCTCAATGCCCGCGAGTTTCGCCCTGTTTTCGGCATTCCTGGCGACCACGGCGCCGACTGTCGGCGGCAGCATGAGTTTCACGAAAAGATTGGTGGTTTGGTTCAACTGTTGCTCGAATGACCGCATCGCCTGCACGCCTTCAGCGTTGTCCTTCCCGGCAAGCCGGGCCAGTTCATCACTCTGTTTGCGCACATCCTGGAGCATGGCGAGAACCTGCTCAGTCGTCCACGTTTTCAACTGTTCGGCGTTGCGCTCGTCCATGAGGGGCTTGAGCGCACCGGGTCCCGCGGTTCGCACCTGATTCATAGCCCAATCCGTCATGATTCGACCATCCCGGCGAATCGCTTCCGCCACGCGGGGAGCGGAAGGCAATTGTTCCAGGCGATTGAGGATCATGCGGGCTTCGGCGCTGCTCAGAGCATCCACGCGTGATTCCAGCATGGGCAGGGCCTGACGTTCGCACCATTGGCTGACGATCACCTCCAGCAGCATCTGATCCTGAGCGGCATGCCGGCCCAGCGCGAGCACGTCGACCCACGCGTCCGCTGCCTGTCCATGCTGACCGTTCGCCTCATGAACCTTGGCCTCAAGCAAGGCCAGACGGGCCAATTCCCGCGATTTGGACACATGCGGAAGCAGGACAGCGGGTCCATCTTCCACCAGCAAACCCCAATCGCAGGCGGGAATCATCGCCGCCTTGTGCAGCAAAGTCAGCGACTGTTTTCCCACGCCGGCGAGCTGGCGTGATTCATCGCCGACCGGCTGATCGAGCAGTGCGGCCACGCGGTTCATCTCTTCCCTGCCGGGCAGCAGGGCAAATGCCTGCCAGTACAACAGGGCCGCGTTATTGACCGTTGCTGCCGGCGTCGAATGTGTCGCGGCGGGAGCTTCTTCACTCTTTGCCACGGTGGTGATGGACAACGCCATCATCAAAACGTACATCACTTTGGTTTGCGTCATCACGATCTGTTCCTTTCTGGTTTGAAAATGTCACAAGGAGGAGCGATATGCCGTATCAGAATGCGACTGGCCGGGCAGATAAATTCGCGCATGTTCATCGAGCAGGTCATCCAATGCCGCGGGTGAGGTATGCCAGGCCTGCTGATAGTTGAGCCAGGTTGGTCCTGCCGACAGCGAACCGGATACCCAAGGAGCGGAAACCGGATGAATGTTGGACCTGGGGTGGCGCAGCAGCATCGCCGCCAAGCCCAGACAGGCTGCGACAGCGATCACACGAAGCATTTGCCGTACGCGGCGTTGTCGCGCGATCGTCCTGCCGACACGGGCATTCAGGCCGCTTGTCACGGTGCAGGGTTGCAGTCGGCGAAGGCGATGTTCCAGTTCAGCCAAAGGATCGTTCATCGGTCCAGCTCCTGTTGCATCGCGCCGCGCAAGGCTTCCAGGGCATATCGGTAGCGTGACGCAGCGGTGTTCACCGAGACTCCGGCGACGACGCCGATTTGCTGAAACGTCAGGTCTGCCCAGAGATGCAGCACGATGACTTCACGCTGCGGCGGGGGCAGGTTTGCCAGATGCCGTTCGACTCGTTGACGATCTTCATCCTGTTCAAGCCTTGTCTGAAAGAGTGACGAACAATTCGCGGTCATTTCACCGGCGACGTTCTGGTGATGTTGTCGACGGTTCCGAGCGCGAAGCCAATCCATAGCGCAACGTTTGACGCAGACAAACAGGAATGCTGCCGGATCCTGAACCCGATTGCGCGCAGGCCAGAAGCGGACGAATGCGTCATGCACGACATCCTCCGCGTCGGCATGTGATGGAACCCATTGCCGGGCCAGCAGCACCATGGCGGGGCCGTGCTTGTCCAGGTAGCTGTTCCACGATTCCGCCGACTGCGTCATGGTGCACCGTTTACATGACGTTGCCGAATGAAGGATTTGTCTACAAAAATGGCAGCAAAAGCGAAATTTCGCTTCATTCAATCCTTGTTGCCGTCACCTGGCTGCAAGACGCTCACACCGGAATCCCCGCCAGCGGGATCAGGCGGTCCACGAAGTCCTGCTGCGTGTAACGCTGGCCCAAGTCCAGCGGCAACGCCATGCCGTGGTCGTGGTCGTCGGCGAGAATAATCATGCGGTCGCCGGCGAGATCGTAGCCCATGTCCGCTGGAGACGAAAATTGGTGTCGGATACGAATGGCACTAACGAATCGATAAATCAATCACAGCGGTGTAGGTCAAAGACAAGGCCGTCCTTGCGCCGATGAGTTGGGTGTGTTGTGTATCGGACCAGCCGCAGGCAAGGAGGCCTCGTCATGTTGCATGTTCATCTCGAACCGCTGAGTGGGCCGCTGGCCAGGTTTCGTCAGGCCGCCACGAGCGCCGCGATGACGGGCTTGCCGGACAGCACCATCGGGTCGGCGGAGATGTGAGCCTGCCGATCCATGTCGCGCCTTTCGTCTGATTGAACCATTATAACACCACGGATTTCCCCCAATTTCCGGCAAAAACGATCTCCGCCAGCGGCAGGCGCGTGCGCGGGGTACGGTCGCGCTGGGCCAGGGCGGGATCGGCGGTCGCGGGGTCGGCGGCGTAGCCGACGGCGATGGCGGTCACGGGATCAAAACCTTCGGGAATGCCGTAGGTTTGCCGGGCGATGGTGAGGTTGATGCCCGCCATCTGATGGACAGCCAGGCCCAGCGCGGTGGCCTGCGCGCAGAGGTTGCCCACCGCCAGGCCGACGTCGTGTTCGCAGACGCGGTTCGGCTTGCCGTTGCGGGAAAACGTCCGGCTCGTCACGGTGAGCATCAGCACGCCGGCCTGTTTCGCCCACGCCTGGTTGGCTTCGAGCAGACAATCCACCATGCGGGCGAATTCCTTGGCATCCTCGCGCCGGGCGACGATGAAACGCCAAGGCTGTTCGTTGTAGCTGCTGGCGGCCCAGCGCGCCGCTTCGAGGCAGGACAGAAGTTTGGCCGGCTCCACGCCGCGCGGTTCGTAGGCGTACGGACTGTAGCGTTGGGCGATCACGTCCAGCACGGGATGATCGGTGGTGGCATGTTTGGGGTTCATGCCGGGATTGTAGGCCTGCCCGACGAGTTGAACAGGTTGCACGAACGATTTACCGTGACCAACCCGTAACGGGACAAGGAGACGCGAATGCAGACGGAGATTCAGCGGAAGATCGATGCGATCGGTGATCCGGCGATCCGCGCCGGCGTGGAGGCGGCGGTGAACAAGACGCTGCTGACCGCCGCCACGGAGAAGGCGTATCCGGGCCATTACACCGTGGTGGCCAACGGCAAAGCCTACGGCGAGGAGAACACCTGGCCCGGACTGGATTCGTGGCAGATGGCGGGCGCGTATCTGCTGCTGGGCATCGAACGTCTGGCTCTGAACTACTTCGCTTTCGTCCGCGGCTCGCAGCGCGGCGACGGCAACATTCCGTTCGCCATCTTTCCCGTCAATCCGGAGCCGGATCGGACAAACTATCTGCGCGGCCTGCGCTGGCCACAGGACATCTACACCCACACCCCGCCAGGCCGGCCGGCGCGGAAATGGATCGGTCTGTTCACGCACTGGCAGGTGAATGCCAATCCGCTGTCCGTGCTCGCGCCGGTGAGCTACATCCTCACGGCACGGGAGATCGCGGACCACACGCGCGACGGCGCGTGGCTGGCGGACAACTGGCCGAGCATCGATGCCGCGGCCCGGCATATCTCGGCCCGCATCGCCGACAACGGCCTGATCGGCGGCTCCGGCTTCTACATCGAAAACCCACCACGCAATCAGTGGGACGGCATCACCCAGTGCTACGGCGTCAAAGCCTTCCGCGACATGGCGGCCATGGCGGAATGGCTCGGCAAATCCGATGAACAGACCCTGTGGTCCCGGCAGGCGGATCGCCTTGTGGAAAGCTTCCGCGAACGATTCTGGGTCGGCGACCACTTCGCCGAGTACATCCATTTCGAGCGAGGCCTGATCGACGCGCACGGCCTGTCCGACGTCAACTGGGGCGCTATCGCCTTCGACATCGCCGATGAATCCCAGCGGAAAACGCTCTGGCCGCGACTCACCGGCGATCCCGGCTTCTGGCACGGCGGGATGCCCACGCAACTGGTGACCAGGCCTCACAGCTACGAAGACTGGGAGCTGTCCGAACCGCTGCCGTTCACGCTGCACAACCCGACGTATGACGTGGCGGCGATGGGGCGCGTCTGGTGGCTGGAGGCGTGCGCGTGTCTGCGCATGGGCGATGTGGACCGCCTGCGCCGGTCGGTGAAATTGGTGTGCGAAGCGGGACTGAAACTCGGCGGCTGGTGGTTTGAACGTTACCACGCGCAGCCGGACGGCACGGTGAAGCAAGCGGGGCCGGAGGGCTACTGCGAATACGCGGCCGTGCTGGTCCGCCTGGTCCTCGGCCACCCGGACTTATTCGCCTGATGAAGTGGCGCGAACCTGTTCCAGCCTGCGAAAGTTCCATGCGTTGAGGTTCAGGCCTTCCACCTTGCGGGGGTCGTACACGTCCAGCGTGATGTAGTGGTAGATCGGGGCGATCGGCTGTTCATCGAGCAGGATCGCCTCGGCCTGTCGCAGCGATGTCATGCGGATGTCCGGCGGCTGATCGTTGCGTGCCTGGCGGAGCAGTTCGTCGTAGCGGGCGTTGGACCAGGCGGAGTCGTTGTTGCCGCCGCCGGTCTGGTATTTGTCGAGGAAGGTGGTGGGATCGCGGTAGTCGCCGATCCACGAGGCTCTGGCGATGGTGTATTTCCACGTTTTGAGCCGTTCGCGGAAGGAGCGGACTTCCTGGCCTTCGAGGGTGACGTCGATGCCGAGGTGTTGTTTCCACTGGTGTGCGATGGCCTGGGCGACGGGTACGTGTCCGCCGCCGGTGTTGAAGAGGATGGACAGGCCTGTGAGTTTGCCCGGATCGGTGTAGCCTGCTTCGATGAGCAGTTGTCTGGCGGCATGGGGATCGAAGCCCGCGCCGTGGTCCAGCGGCGGTTCGTAGCCGGGGATCATGTGCGGCGGAATGAAGGATTTCGCCGCGGGCTGGCGCATGCGGGTGACCTGCTCGACGAGGGTTTGCCGGTCGATGGCCATCGCCAGCGCGCGTCGGACGCGGGGGTCGGCCAGCGGATTGGGCCTGCCGTCCGCCAGCGTGGTCTTGCAGTTGAACGAATAGAAATACGTTCCCGCCCACGGCGTGCGATGCACATCATCGCGTCCCGAAACCACGAGGTCGGCCGCGAGCGTCAGGTTGGTGGGAATGTCGGGCAGCCAATGCGCCTGGCCGTTCTCGTAGCTGAGCATGGCGGTGTTGGGATTTTCGATCACGCGCTGGAGGATGCTGTGGTTCCGCATGGTCGCGCGGTTCCACCAGTGCGGGTTCTCCGTCATCAGCAGATCGCGTTTGAAGCGGTAGCGGGCCAGTTGGTACGGGCCGTTGGTGACCAGATTTCCCGGACGGGTCCAGAAGCTGGCCGGCAGTTCCGCCATGCCGGTGTCGGGGTTGAGGGTCAGCATCGCGTCGAGACTGGCGGCATGGTTGGGCATGAAGGACGCGAAGGCGCAGAGTTCCAGAAAGTACGGCACGGGCTTGTCGAGTTCGACGACAAGGGTGCGTTCGTCGGGCGCGTGGAGTCCGACCATCTGGGCGAATTGCTCATCGCAGGCTTCGCGCCAGATCTGTTGGGCGCGGGCCTGGGTCTTTTCGCCGGCGGCATAGGTTTTGAGTTGCTGCTGACGGAAATCGAAAAATGCTTTCGCGCCGCGGATGCCAAAAAAGAGTTGGGCGTAGTCGGCTGCGAAGTCGGGCAGCATCGCGCGCCGCCACGCGACGATGAAATCGTTGGCCGTCACGGGATCGCCGTTGCTCCACTTCGCGTCGGACCGCATTGCAAAGCGGTACGTCAGGCCGTCGTCGCCGAGGGTCCAGCTTTCCGCCGCGCCCGGCTCGATGGTCATGTCGGGCAGCTTGAAACGGACCAGCGTTTCCCAGAGACAGCCGGCGACGCGGATGTCCTGATTCCACGTCATTTTCTGGGGATCGAGCGTGTTGATTTCGACGCCGCTGACGAAGACGAAGTCCGCCTTCGGCTCGTGCCGGCCGCAGCCGCACAGTTGCAGCGTCACCGCCAGCATGAGCAGAACAGAGGCGCGCCGCATGGACTTACCTTCCGGGAGCCAGGCGTTGCATCAGGTCGTCGGGGACATGGGCAAGATCGGGCGCGATCCACGTCGCGCCCCGGCCTCGCAACGTCTCGGCTGTGAAGCTGGTGGTCAGCCCCAGACACTTCGATCCCGCCGCCACGCCCGCGACAATGCCTTCCGGCGCGTCCTCCACCACAAGGCACTGCGAGGGCGAAAGGCCGAGCTTCGACGCTGCCAACTGAAACACCTGCGGATCGGGCTTTTTCCGCTGCACGTCGCTTCCCGTCACACAGACATCAAAAACTTCCGGGGGCACGCCGATCTGCGACAGGTTGCCGTCCATCTTCACGCGGTCGGCGCTGGTGGCCACGGCAAGCTTCAGTCCCGCCTGCCGGCAGCGTTGGATGAACGCCACCGCGCCGGGCAGCGGAGCAAGCCGGCCCTTGATGAGTTCCAGGTAGATCGCATACGTCGTGCGCTTGTCGTCAGGCATGGTGAGTTTGACGCCGTGACGTTCGGCTACGCCGCCGAGGAAGCGGTCTTCACCCATGCCGGTGAACGGCTTGAAGTCTTCGGGCGAGACTTTCACGCCGTGGGCACGCTGAAACATCAGGCAGCCGGCTTCGCGGATGAAGGGTTCGGAATCGCACAGCACGCCGTCCATGTCGAAGACCACGGCGGCGAAACGGTCGATGTCGTCGTACACTGCATTCATGGCGGTAGTGTAGCCGCCGCGATTCGGGCCGCGAGCCGACGATGCCGAAGTGGAGCCGAGATCAAACGTGGCTGCTGGGACTGTTCGCGGCGGCGTTGCTGCTGCGGCTGTGGGCGGTGGCGGAGTTTCAGGCTTCACCGCTGGGCCATCTGTTGTTTCTCGACGGTGAAAGCTACGACCAGTGGGCGCGGCAGCTCGCCGACGGCGACTGGATCGGCGCTGGGGTGTTCTATCAGGCGCCGGGCTATCCGTACTTTCTCGGCGTGATCTACACGATGTGCGGGCACGGTTTCGTCGCCGTGCGGCTGGCGCAGGCCTTGCTCGGCGCGGCGGGCGCGGTGCTGCTGACGCTGGCGGGCCGGCGATGGATCGACGAGAAAGCCGGCTGGATCGCGGGCGTCATGCTGGCCGTCTGGCCCATCGCCATCCACTTCGACCTGCTGATCCAGAAAACCAGCCTGACGATGTTCCTCACCACGCTGGTGCTGTGGCTGCTCGGCGGCGTGCGCGAACATGGCAGCGCTCGGCGGGCGCTGACGGCGGGCATGGCGCTGGGCGCGCTGGCGCTGGTGCAGGAACAGACGATGGCGCTGGCGATCGTAGCGCTGCTCTGGCTTATGTGGAAAGCGTGGAAAGTGCGATGCCGGCAGGTCGCGCCGCCGGCGGCGATGGCGCTGGGATTGGCGTTGGTGCTGTTGCCGGTGGCGGTGCGGAATGAAATCGTCGGCGGGGAATTTCATCTGACCACGTCGCAGCTTGGGCCGAACTTTTACATCGGCAATCATCCCGGCGCGACGGGGTTTTACGTCGGATTGCGGCCGGAGCGCGGACATCCGCGCTATGAGCGGCAGGATGCGACGGAACTGGCGCAGGAGGATGTGGGCCGCAGGCTCCAGCCCGCCGAGGTGTCGCGGTACTGGCTGATCCGCACGTTCCGCGAGAATTCGGCCGATCCCGTGGGATGGCTGAAACTGCTGGGCCGCAAGGCGATGCTGCTGGTCCAGGCGGTGGAAATCGGCGACGGCGAAGACGTGTACAGTGCCGGGGATTTCGTGACGTACCTGCGCTGGGCGACGCCGGTGCTGCACTACGGCGTGCTGGTTCCCGTGGCGGCTGTGGGCGTGGCGATGATGTTGCGCAAGCGGAAGACCTGGCCGCTGCTGGCACTGACGGCGACGTATGCGACGACGTTGGTGGCGTTCTACGTCATGGCGCGATACCGCGTGCCGCTGACGGCGATGTTGATGCTGGCGGCGGGAGTCGTGGTCGCGGCGGCGTCGAACTGGCGATCACCGGCCACATGGAAAGCGCTGGCCCCGGCCGCAGCCATCGCGGTTGCGTGCAACTGGCCGATGGTCGATCCGCAACAGATTCGCGCGGTGTCCTACGCGAACATCGGCACGGAACTGATGTTCGCCCATGAATCGCCGGTGCTGGCCGAGCAGTGGTTCCTCAAGGCGCTGGCGATCAATCCGGAGCATTTCAAGGCGATGAACAACCTCGGCATCGTGCTGGCGAGGCAGGGCCGGTACGACGAGGCGATCGCATGGTACGGGAAGGCGCTGGCACTGCAGCCGGACTTCGCGGAGGCGAAGTTCAATCTGGAGGCGGCGAAGCGGGCGCGAAAGGAGTGACGAAAACAGGACGCGCCAGCGGTTCGCTCGCGGCTGCGAAGGAATCGGTATTTTCCATCAGAACCCGAACGCGGGTTCTTCACCGTCGCCCGCGGCGGGGGCTTCGGGCATGCATCGGTGATGGATGCGGATGACGCGGTGGAGCTGGGAGCCCAGGGCGGGTCCGAGGGCGTTGCAGACTTCCACGAGGTCGTGGCTGTACGGCTGGCCGTGGTCGCGGAAGAGGACGAGGACCGCCATGACGGTCTTGTCGTGCCGGGCCGCGAAGGCCAGGACGTCGCTGTCAGCGAGGTAGGCCGCGTCGGCGCCGATCCACGCTTCGAGGTCGGCGTTTTTGGTGATGTGGACCATCTCGTCGCGTGCGGCGACCTTGGGGGCCACGATGTCCGCCAGGTGCTGAAGGATCATGTCCGCGCACTGGCGGGTGCAGTCGTAGTTGATGTAGCCGCCGAGGGTGAACTCATCGGCGGTGGAAGGCAGGAACACCGCGGCGTTGGTCGGGCCTGCGTGATCGAGCAGGAATTCCAGCGTCTTGCGGAGGACCTGTTCGAGGTCCAGTTCATTGCCGATCTTGCGGCCATATTCGCCGCTGGTGACGACCTGGTGCATCTGCGTGGCCAGTTCCTGGTACGCGGTGACGAGGTCGTTGCACAGGACGTCGACCTGCTTGGTGACTTCCTGATGCGACTGGGTGAGGTCCGCGCACATGCGGCGGAGTCGCTTGAGGCGTCGCTGATGGCGGTTCTGCCGGGTTCGCCTTCCCATGGCGCGTTTGACGGCCTGGTTGAGGTCGTTGAGGTTCATCGGCTTGACGATGAAGTCGGCCACACCGAGACGGATGGATTCGATGGCGCGTTCGAGGCTTGGCCGGCCGGTGACGACGATGGTGGTCACGTCGCTGCGCTGGTCGCTCAGTTCCTGGGCCAGGGTCATGCCGGTGGCGCCGCTGGCGTCGGAGAGGTTCGGTTCGATCAGCACCAGATCGGTGGTCTGTTCGTCCATGAAACGTCGGGCTTCAACCAAGGTAGCCGCGACGCCGAAGGTCAGATGTTCGCCGTCGCTGATCTGGCTGAGCAGATCGCGGACGGACGGATCGCCGTCGACGAGCAGGATGTGGAACGGCCGATGGGGGGGCGAACTGTCGCCCGCGGCCTGACGCTGGGTTGATTCAACTCGGGGTTTCACTGCTTTCTCCCGCAACTACCGTAACTTCTGCTCCCCCTGCGGCCTGGTGCCGACCACGTGGGGCCTCCGCGTCATGTATCGGCGTGGAGGGCTGCGGAATCGAGCGGAAACCACAACATCGCCCGCGTTCCCTGTCCGGGCGTGCTGTGTAGCGCGATTGTGCCGCCTTGGTGCACAACCAGTTGCTGGGCACGCGGTAAGCCCATGCCCGTGCGCCGGCCGGCGGGTTTGACGCTGAAAAACGGGTCCATCGCGTGCGCCAGCGTGTGGCGGTCCATCCCGGGACCGTTATCCGACACTTCCAGCTTCAGCGCCCGGCCTGCGTCCGATAGCTGTGCGACAATTTTCACCGACGACGCCGGCGAAGCTTCCAGCGCGTTGCGCACGAGGTCCGCCACCGCCAGCGAGGTCTGATCGCCGTCGATCATCACCGGGGACATGCCGGGATCGACCTGCACGCGAATGTCCGCGTCCGGTCGGGGCGGCTGGGCCGCGGCGCGGGCGATGTCCACGGCATCGCGCAGCATGGCCGCCACATCCGTTTGCACAGGCCGGGGCGTCGGCGGCTCGGCGAACAGTTTCAGCAGCGTGATCAGGTCGCTGAGCCGGTGCGACTGGTCCGCGATGGTCTGGGCGTGACGGGCGTTGGGATCGTCGGCGGGGAGGCTGCGGGCCAGAAGTTGAGCGCGGCCGCAGATCACCGCCAGGGGATTGTTCATCTCATGAGCCGCACCGGCGGCGAGTTGACCGAGCCGGGCCATCGACTCGGCGTGAAGCAGGCGGTCCTGGGCTTCAGCCAGCGCGAGGTTGGCTTCGGCGAGGCGTTCGCCCATGCGTCGCGCGCCGTCGTGCTGGGCCGCGGCGGCGATGGCGGATCCCCACGTGCTGGTCAGCGCCTGCAACTGCGCGCGGGGCGGCAACGCGGCGCGGTCGTGCAGCAACAAAGCGGCTGTGCCCCAGCCGCAGCTTAATGGCAGCCACTGCACCTCCCGCACATCCGGCGCGCCGGCCAGATAGTCCACCAGCCACGGCACGAGACTGAGCATCGCCGTCGAGGGCGGACCGCCCGGATCCAGTTCCGTCAGGTCCGGCAGATGCGGCGGGGCGTCGATCAGCTCCGACCGCACCGGCGCAAGCTGATCCGAGGCATATTCGCAGATGACCCACTGCCGCGATCCCGCGCCGCCATCGACGGGATACACAGCCGCGTAGAAGCCCGGCCCCAGCGTGGATGCCGCGCTCGACGCCACCGCGTTCATCACGTCCTGCACATTGCGGCCGGGCGTGGCACCGGCGAGAAACGCCGTGATCGACTCCAGCGTCTGGCCCTGCCGCTGACTGGTCCTTGCCTGCGTCTGCAGCCCGGCATTGCACTGGCCCAGCAGATCCCGCGCCCGCTGCATTGCCGCGACATATTGATCCGAGGTCAGCGGTTCGAGCAGGCCCAGCCGACGCCAGCGGTCTTCAACCTCGCGGGCCAGACCGTCGCCGGCCTGTTCGAGCGCATCGGCGGAAAGGCCCAGACGTCGCGCCAGCTCGGCGGCATGATCGGACGATGCGAAATCGCCGCCCGCTCCGGGCATCGCCGCGCGAGCCAGCAGATTCGCCAGTTTGACCACGCCCACCATCGCCTGATGCTCCAGCGGCGGCAGACTGTCGTACGGCGAACCATACAGCCAGATGCAGTCCTGAATGACATGGGGCAGTCGCCACTGTTCGCTGAGGCGTTTGCCCGCGGTGTGATGGTCCATGCCGAGGATCTGCCTCGCGTGGGGAGCCAGGGGCGAGACTTGCAGTTCCGCGCGTTCCATCGCGCGGTCCATGCTCTTGGGCACGATATGGTCGAGGGCGATCTTGCCCAGGTCGTGGAGCAGACCGGCGACGTAGGCGTTCTGCGGATCGATCGCCAGGGCGGATGCCAGCCGCTGGGCGGCGATCGCCGACGCCAGACAGTGACGCCAGAAGGCCATGTGGTTGAATCGCCGGGGCGAAGCCGGTTCCACGACGCCGGGCAGGCCGTCGATCACGCGGACGGACAGCGCCATGTTGCGCACGGCGTCAAAGCCCAGTCGCGTGGCGGCGGAAAGGACGCCGAGGCTGTCGAGTCGAGGCCCCAGTTCCACATGGCGGCGCAGCGACAGGACGCCGGCGGTGAGGACGGGATCGATTTCGATCAGTTCCACCATGCGGCGCAGGTCGCCGTGGTCCTCGCCGGCCCGTTGCCACAGCGCTGCCGCGATCGCCGGCAAAGTGGGCAGATTCTGGATTTGCCTCAGCACCAACTCCAGCCGATGGGACGGGGTTGTCGGTGCGGCGAAGGACATGGTGGGAAGAATCCGAAGGTCCAGGTCCGAATGACGAAACAAGACGCGCGGGCAGCTTGCCCGCGGCTACGAACAAGAAAAACGCCCGCTCTTTTCCAGCCGCGAGCTGACTGCCCGCGCGTCTTCTGACTCGTCATTCGGATTGAGACATTGGGTCATGGCCCCCCGCTTACACCTCCAGCATGGCGCCCACGCGGGCCATGAGCTGGTCGATGTTGAACGGTTTCTTGATGAACTCGTCCGCCCCGGCCGCCAGCAGTTGGTTGACCTCGTTGGGATCGACCACGCCGGAGACGATGATGATTTTCATGTTGCACAGGCTGGGATTCTGGCGCACGGTGCGGCAGACGACGTTGCCGTTGACGTCGGGCAGCATGTAGTCGAGGATCATCAGATCGGGCTTGAACTGCTCGGTGAGCACGCCGGCGTCGTAGCCGGTGCCGGCGGTGCGGACTTCGTATCGTCCGGTCTCGTTGAGCACATCCACGAACAGTTCGACGATCTGTTCATCATCATCGACGACGAGGACGCGCTTTTTGCCGCCTTCGAGGTTTTCCGTGGGGATGCTGTTGGACTTCATGAAGCGGATCAGTTCATCCCTGGGAATGCGTCGAAAGCGGCTGCCGGGGACGCGGAACCCGCGGAGCCGGCCGCTGTCGAAGCAGCGGATGATGGTCTGCTGGGAGATTTTGCATATCTCCGCCGCCTCGCCGGTGGTGAAGACCTGCTTGCCCACGTGTGTCTGAGACTGATTGATCATGGAGAGTATCCACGCCAAGTCTGGTGAACGTTGTTGCCGGCAGACGTTGCCCAGCTTCGCTGTCTTTACCATCGGTGTCTTTCCCACGCGACTTAAGACGCACAGGTCTCGCGGAAGGGGCAAACGTCACATTCGCTACAGACGGACGAGCTGAAGACGCGCGGGCCGTTTGCCCGCGGCTGAAAAAGAGCGTGTTGCAGCCG
>JADLAP010000080.1 GCA_020848195.1 Phycisphaeraceae bacterium | reverse complement strand
ATCCGCAGACGTCCACATCGCATTGGGGAACAAGAAGCAACTCGGATGGGCTCTCCATATTATGCGAAAGAGATACCCTAATCTGAAGGTTGATCCCAATGTGGTAGCTAAGTGCGCCACGAATTCGAAGGATCATCTGGATTCACCTTTGCATATGAAATTCGGCATTGGAGGGCCTGCGTTCTTCAGAGGAGTTCTCAAGGCGACTTTTAACCTCCTTGGAGCTACTCATCGAGACGTGGCATTAAGCCCAGAACTCGACACAGTCCGCGAGTTTATTGTGGAAGGGGTTGGTGATAGTGCCGATTTCATTGGATGGCCTACTTCCCATCAGCCATTGGCCTTACCGCGGCTCGGAGCGCATGATCACTTTCTGGCAGTTTGGGCACGCGGCGGTGTCGTAGGTGGCTTCCTTCAGCTTTTTGGCGAGTTTCCATTCGTTTTTAACTTGGGGGCAGGAGTTTCGTGTGACGACTTCTGTGTCTTCTATCTCGTGAACCCCCATCGAGACAGTGAAGCGGCGGAGATTCGCAGCCAAGATTTCGATCCGACCTGCCTTCCGAAGTTCGATGACTGCCCCCACTTGCCCGGCCCGGAAGTCTGGGCGGCACATACCGTTCGCACCAAGCGTTTCCTGGATGAGTATGAACGTCGAGCCGAGAGAAAGGTCATCCACGACATTGTCGAAGAAGTATTGGGCCCAAAAAATGGTCAGATTATCACGAAAGAAGACGTTGATGAAATCCATGCTCGGATGATGAAGTTCATCAAGTTCAAGCTCGGCATCCGCGAGTAATGAGAATCCCCAACAAGGCGGTGGACTCAACGCGCTACCGCGAGTGAGTCACCTTCAACTTTAGGTGAATCATTATGAGTACTCCGGGTTTTGGCGACAACGTCCGCATCCGTGCCACCGCTTTGACCGAACAACTCGGTTAACCCGGCCATCGGAACGTCGGCAAGACCGTGTCTCTTGTGACGGGCGGTAACTGCGGGGTCCTGACGCGAGAACGTCACCTGTGGCGATTGTGGGAGGGATCAACGCGCGATGGTTGCTGTACGGTCGAATTTGGCGTTGCCGAAATCCCCCTTGCATTCCGCCCGGCTTGCGATAAGATTTACGGACTGATACAGTACAGAAGAGTTACAGTCGTAACAGTGGTGCATGATGAGCAGCGAAGTAAAAGAACGAGCGACTCCGGAGGACGTTGGCGCGGCCATGATGGCGTGGTACGCCGATTCCATCCGGAAGTATCCGGAGGGCTTGGTCACGCAGGCCCAGGCGGCGCAGATGTTGTGCGTCAGCCGTATGGCTGTCTCGCGGCTGGTCGGGCGGGGTTATCTCCGGGCGGTGTATTTCCCGAAGGCACCGGAAATCGAGGGCATTGCTGTAGGACCTGACGACCCGATGTGGCTGAAGCTGGCCGGCTGGGCCGGGTACGAACGGGATTTCACCTTCGCATCAGCTTCTTACGTGTCTTTTGCAGATGTGCTGGAACTGTGGATGTCCGGAAAGGCGAAAGAGAAGTGCAAGCGGGATTGGGGCCGGGTTTTGACGAACCTGCTGACGATCCCGACGAAAGGTGGCATGGAAAAGGCATGGGATCGCCGACGGCAGATTCGGTTGGAATATCAAAAGCTGGCCCAGAATGAGCGCCAACAACGCGATCAGGCACAGAAGTTGGAGGGAGAATTGCGATGAATTTTCGCAAGCTTGTTGATTGGTTGGTGTTGGATTCGCGAATGCCCCCAAAGTATGTGGAACTTCGCGGAGATCACGGCCAAAGAAAGGTGTATGCAGTTCAGATCGGTCGGAAAAAGTTTGGCATCGGTCTGAATGGAGTAGACCCGGAAGTCGAGCAAATGCTGCTCGAACGGCAATACCCGAAAAAGTAAGAACGAACAGAGTCCCAGCAGCCAGCCAGACCCGGATGTTACGGGTGCCAGCCAGCCATGGGCATACCTGAGGCGTCAAAGACGCCGGAAAGGGTGCATCATGGCTGTTGTTGTTTCTGGAACGTGTGGTGATTTCGTGGAGGCAAGCGGCAAGCCGACGACGCGATGGGGTCGTGCGGATCGCCGGACGGGGGCTGGTCAGGGAAGCCGCCGCAAAGGTCGGCGGACGCGTTCCGCCGACCTTGCGGCGGCTCCTGACGGCCCTGCGGCGTCACGCGACGAAGCGTCGCACGATCTCGCCAGCCGGCTGCCCGTCCAAGGCCCAAGCCCTTCCGGGGGGCAAGAAAAATCCGCATCCAGCATGGGGGACGCTGTAACACCCCATGCTGGAATTACAGGTGACGTGGCTGGACCACAGGATTTTCGATTTCTCATCGCTGGCATCGACACGCTGGACCTGGGCCTGTATGTGCGGTGGGGCGTTCGTTTCGTCATGCTGAGCAATTACCTGAACCATGCCCGCGCGCAATCCATCCAAGGCAAGGCAACGGTGCTGGACGAGGAAGTGCTGGGCAAGGTGTTGGTGAAGCCAAGTGGCAAGCGGAACTATCGCTGGTTCATCGAGCGGCCAGACATGGTGATCTGGATCGCGGACAAGGATGAGCCGAACGGGTTTCCGAATGTGTATGTCAGCCCGAAGGCGGAAACGCTGTGGACCAGAGGCGTCACGGCCACGGTGGAAGACATCGTTCAGCTCATCCGTGAATCGGGCGGCGAAGTGGATCAGGTGCAGGTGAGCCGCTGCGATCTGGCGGCGGATTTCATGATTCCCGGCGGGTTGTCGCTGGATTTCCTGCGACAGTCCGTGGTCAGCCGCTCCCGGCATCGCGCGATGTATGAAACGGTCGACGCAATGGAGACGTATTACGTCGGTCAACGCGGCGCCCCCCTGCTGGCCCGCATCTACAACAAGTTGCTGATGGTGATCAAGCATCCTCAAACGGCATTCTTCGTGCCGTTGTGGGGTGGCCCGGTCGAGGCGTGGCGGACGGAGTTTCAGATGCGCCGGCCCCTGCTGCACACGTATGGGATCAACAGCGTGGACGATCTGCGCAGCAAAGCGGGTGGATTGT
>JADLAP010000330.1 GCA_020848195.1 Phycisphaeraceae bacterium | reverse complement strand
GGCCCGGGGATTGTCAACCGGCGCTCTTGCTTTGGGTTGACCAGTGGTTGATTTCCAGCCAGTCCTGGAACAGAGGCATGTCCAGCTCGGCCACGGCGCCCTGGCGGTCCAGGCGGTTTCTCAAGCTTACCTTGCCGCCGTGCATCTGGGCGATGCGCCGGACGATGGCGAGGCCAAGGCCGGTACCGCGCGTGGTGCGCGCCTCGTCGCCGCGCTTGAAGGGCTGGAACAGTTTCTCGGTGTCCTCGCCGTTCAGGCCGGGTCCCGAGTCCATGACCCGCAGGCGCAGGCGCCCGGCCTCGAAGCGGGTCTCGACGGTGAGCGGCGCGCCGCCGTGATGCAGGGCGTTCTGGATCAAATTCATGACCAGGCGCTTCATGGCCAGCGGCTTGAAGGCCACGGGCGGCAGCTCGGCCAGATCCAGGTGGATCTCGTCCTCGGCGACGGCGAAGGAATGGGCCACCTGGCTCACCAGGCTGTTCAGATCGGCCTCCAGCTTGGCCTCGTCGCGGCCGTCGCGCACGAAGGCGATGAACTGCTCGATGATGGCGTCCATGTCCTCGGTGTCGCGCACGATGCCCTCCACCAGGTCCGGGTCGCTGCCGCCCATGAACTCGGTGGACAGGCGGCTGCGGGTGATGGGCGTGCGCAGATCGTGGGAGATGCCGGCCAGGAGCAGGGTGCGGTCCTCTTCCAGCTGGTGCACGTCCTTGGCCATGCGGTTGAAGGCCCGGGTCACGGCGACCGTCTCGGTGGTGCCGCACTCCTTCAAGGCCTCGGGCACTTCGCCCCGGCCGATCTGGCCGGCGGCCAGCTCCAGGGCGCGCAGGGGCCGGCTGAACTGGCGGGCGAACAGCCAGCCGCCGACCACCGAGAGGATGCCGATGGCGCCCAGGTAGATGAACAGCGGCGAGGGGTAGGTCTGCTCGAACTGGGGCATGGGCACGCGCAGCCAGAGATCCTTGTACTCCGGGGCCTTGATCCAGAAATACAGGTGCTCGGCCTCCTCGAGGCGCACCTCGGTCTTCTGGCCCAGGGACTCGCTCATCAGATCGGAGATGTGCTGGTAGCGCACGGCGCGCTTCAGGCCGCCGGGCTCGCCGAACTGGGTGGAGAACAGGGTGACGCCGGTGGCCTTGGCGTAGCGCTCGCGCACGTCCGCCGGGATCGTGCGGCCCGGGTCGATGAACACGGTCTTTACCTGCATGGCCAGCAGGGGGACGATCTCCTGCAGGCCCGGCTTGACCACATAGACCGCCACCGAGACATAGGTGACGGC
>JADLAP010000079.1 GCA_020848195.1 Phycisphaeraceae bacterium | reverse complement strand
CATTGTTGAGCTGTACACCAAACCGGTCATAAGGAGCGGCCTATTTGCGCATTACGCGATCGGTCAGCCCATCTCCGTTCATATCTGCCATGCAAGAAAACTGCAGCAGACTGTTATTTCCTACCGGCGTGCTCAGGGTCCAATCCGTTTGACCTTGGCTATTTAAGGGAGCCCAGTCTATCATGGTTGCGCTTAAGCCGCTTCCTGTTCCCAACTGAACCTTGAAACGGTCATAAGGAACATTATATTTCTCCATGACGCGATCTGGGTACCCATCTCCATTGATATCGAAGAAGTCGACGACCATGCAATAGGAAGATTCATATCGTATTTTGGTGTAGTTTTGTGGACCTGTTTCACACAACAGCGGCAACCATTGTTGCATGGGCGTAAGAAATCCATTTGGCCCTGGGCATCCAGAGTTAATTTGAACTTTATACGGCTCTGAGGCAGAATCCACGTAATGCAATACACGATCGGGTAAACCATCGCGATTAACGTCTGTCAGTACAACCCTGTACCTTCCGTTTGAAGGGTGTTTCCACCAAATGGCTGATGTGCAGTAAGAACCTGGATCGTTATTGCTTTCAATCGGTGAACTTTGACAAAAGTTAGGAAATGCAGGGACAAACTGTGTTCCCGTATTACGGTATACTGCCCAATATGTATCGTATGGTGGCCCGGGTGTCTTTTGTGCAATCCTGTCAGGAAGCCCATCTCCGTCCATATCCACAACATCTACCCATGATGTAACAGCGCTTGTACATAAAACACGGATTCCATTCCTGGCTCCATCCGTAAATGATTGATTACTGGCGCCTAGCCAATCCGACAATGATTCGAATCCCTTTTCTGTTTCTGAATAACTGAATATTGTCGGGGGCAGTGTAGACGTATCATTCGACCCGTATAATGTCAATGAATGCAACAATGACCTGTACGTCGATGTTGAATACGTATAGTCAAGTACGTACCTTACCACCTTATCGTTGCCGACCTTGTTGACGATTTCCTTAAGACGTTTATTGACCTCAACGCGATAGCCGCTCTGGAGCGAGATGATTTTGTCGGTTCGGCTTTCCAGAATGAAATCGACGGTGTGGGTTCCGGAAATCGCCGGCGCATTTACATTTGCGTTGTAGCTGATGCTTGACAGATATCGCATGCCGGTGTCAATAGTGTATGAGTACGTCGTTTCGTTGCCGTTGATGTCGCGCATCCGCGACAAGCACCAGCGAAAGGTGCTTTGCCCGGCGCCGGCAGTCCAGCCCGTCTTCGTATTTTCCATCCTGCTGCCGGAAGTTTCACCGAACCAGTATGTATTTCCATTCCTGTCCGTAGCAATCCATGATGTTCCATCATAGACATATCTGGTGAATGATTGATCGACTTCAGCCCTGTAGTTCTGACCACCGACATTGACCAATCGCGTGGATGAACCTCCGAAGTTTGCGACAAAACCTTTGCTGTCGTCGTATGCCGAGTTGGGCGTTGCACCATTCCAACCGACAGGCACGCCTTCCCGTGTATCTCTTTGGATGGAGCCAACATCCAATGTCCATCCAACGCCGCACCAGCCATTGCCGCCGCTCGAGTTGTATCCGATCGCGAGTGTGGGTTGCGTTCCCTGGCGTGCCGGCGCCACGAAGATGGGAACTTGATACGAGAACCGTCCCGTAAACAAGTCGGTCTGGTAGTTGAGAATGCTTGATGGTCCGGAAGCAGACGAGGGTCCACCAGACTGTCCCCCGCCCCCGCCATCACCAGACGCGGCCAAGGCCATCTGGCCATCCTCTTTGTCGTCGGCTTTGGCAACGGATTCCGTGCTTGCAGAGGATGTCGCATCCGAAGAAGGCGATTCCACTTCAGCGGAGTCTGCCGAAGTTGCCACCTCCTGACCGTAACACAAGCACGTCAATGGCAGACAATACAAGAATGCGAGCAACAGAAAGCGGATCACGATATGCGTTGATTTACCTCGATCACCCCAAATGATTGTCAACATGACTCACCCCAGTAGATAGAGAAATCTTTTGACACGATACAAAAATCAAGCATGCTGCACAAGCAAAATGAAGCTGCAATATCCGCCATATTGTGGGCAAACTCAAGGGACGACGCTCAGATCACGCACGATATGGGGTATTTTTCTGACTCCACGAACACCGCCATGCCGCTGTTTCCCAAACAGTCCTGTACAGCCGCAAGCGACGGGACGAGTCTTCGGGTTCCGGGGTATTTCCAGTGCATCGACCCCCACGGCTCGAAGATTCGCCATGGGGCTTGCGGGAGCATCAAGGGGACAGGTGGAGTCAAGTCACGACCCCTTAGCTTGATTGGCGAAGCTGCTCGACCGCTTTGGCCCAGACCTGTTCCAGCGCGACCCTGGCGATCAGCGTCTGATTCTGTTTGTGATGCCGATGCCAGCGGGCGACGGAGGCATCGACCCCGCCGGCTGCTGATCCTTGTTGAATTTCCCGCACCCCCGTTGAATGGCCCCGTTGAATGGCCCGCCACCTCCGTCCGTTCAAGCTCAGGCGAAAACACTTCAAACACGTTGTCTCGTATCCGGGGCTGGTGGAGTCCGTCAAGCCATGAGCCACCCGCCGCGTCCACGGAGTGAGCTGGCTTGAAGCACAATTTCCGTTTGAATTTGATGGTTCAGGGACAAAAAACTCTGGATGCCTCGTCCGGCCTCTTGCATTATCAGGGGGAATCCTCCATAATGACTGAAAACATTTCAAACAGATAAAACAGCGAGTTGTTCGATGATCACGCCGGAACAGCTTAAGGAAGAGATCCTGGTGCGGATCACCCGGGCGGGCATGGGGCGGAACAGTCCGCTACCCTCGCTGCGGGCGCTGTCGCGGGAATACGCCACCAACCCCTCGTTGGTGCACAAGGCGGTTTCGATGCTGAAGGTGGAAGGCGTGTTGGAGACCGTCCAGGGCCGCGGCACCTTTCTGGCTGGCAGCATGGCGCGGGCGAGTCGCCGCAAGGTCAAGGTGATCGGGCTGGACTTGGCCAGGGAACCGGAGTTCATCAAGGAGTTGTACGAGGAATGGCTGGCCCGGGGGTGGTTCCTGGCGCTTTACATCTCCAGCAAGGATGCCCAGAGCGCGTCGCGGGAGCGGCTGTTCCTGGAGAAAGCCTTCGATGAGGGCTTCGTCGGCGTGGCGCTGCACCCGACCCCGCTGGAAGGCACGAACCTTGCATTGTGCGACAAGCTCCGAAAAGGCGGCATGCGGATTGTTTTCCTTTCCTCCGCCCAGTCCGGGCTGACGAACGGCTGTTTTTGCTGCCTGGATCATGAACACGCCGGCTACCAGGCGGCGGTGCAAATGACGCTGCGCGGCTACCGGCAACTCACGTTCTGCCATCAGGAAGCCAGGACCGTTTACCAAACGCAGCAGCGCGACGGGATGGGCCGGGCGGCGCAGGAGTTCGGCCTGCGGACGCTTGAAGATGTCATCATGCCCGCATGGACCGCCGAAACCGACTCTTTCGAGCGGGCACTGGAAATCTTCGTGGAGACCAATCTCCCGCTGGTGGACACGCTCAAGTCGCTGCCGCCGGACACCGGACTGGTGGTCAGCCAAAGCGACACCGCGGAGGTGCTCCGGCGGCTGCTCGTCCGCGCTGGCCGAGATGTGCCGGGCGACATCGGCCTCTGCTATTGCCTCCGGGATATGCCTTTAGTGTCCGGCCTCAGCGGCGCTGAGTTCCCGGAGCGCCAGCAGATTCAATGTGCCTTGGAGTTCATCGCCAACAACGCGGGTGACTCGGAGGACAGCATACAACGGTGGTTTACGCCCGTCTTCGTCCCCAGGGCGACCACAAGGTGAGACGAAACAAGCAACCGAAAGGGGTATGGACCATGGACAGAAAGAAAGCGGAGCGAGGCTTTACATTGATCGAACTGTTGGTCGTAATTACGATCATCGCGATGCTCATAGCTCTGCTGTTGCCGGCCTTGCACGCGGCGAGGGACAGTGCCACGCGGATATCCTGCCTCTCGAACCTGCGCCAACTGGGGCTTGGGGTGCATGGTTACGCCGCCGATTACAACAGTTGGATGCCGCCGTTACTCCGCTGGTCGTGCGCGGACTATCCCATCTTCGACGGGGCGGGAGGGATCGCCAACAAGTACAACTTCATCGTCCTGTACACAAGCAATTACGTTTCGCGCGACACCTTTTACTGCCCGGGCTACCGGAGCACCAGCACGTGCTGGCTCAACAGCATCTGCGCCAATGCCACCACCACCTGGAGCAGCGGGAGCAGCGGGGGGACTTGGTGGGGCATAGGCTATGAATGGTGGGGAGGCTGCAATGCCATCGGGGTGTCGAACTGGTGGTACAGCGAAGGTCACCGCGCCACCCGGCTGGACAAGCAGGTGGACTACTGGGGCACGGAGCACCCGGCCACGCCGTCGCGGGTGTCGCCCCTTTGTGACCTGAACACCGAGCAGGGAACCGACTTCTCCTACAACCATGCCCAGACCTCCACCGTGGCAGGCTCCAACCACTGGTATCTTGACGGCCATGGGCAATGGTTATCGCCGGACCGCCTGGTGAGTGGCAATGGGACATGGGTGGGAAATCCCGCGGAGGGCTACCCATAATCTTGTCGCCAACCATGCGAAGTTGCGCAACCGTTTCATTTCGTTGCAATAGAAAGAGTCTCATGACGAGGGCTATCACCCAGACCATTCTCGGGGCGCTTTGCCTTGCCTGCCTCTGGAAAGGCGCGGCCGCCCTTGGGGCGGACACCCCCGGCCAGAGCGATGCTGGAGTCCTGAACGTCAAGGATTTCGGGGCCAAAGGCGACGGCGTGGCCGACGACACCGCCGCCATCCAGGCAGCCATCGACGCCGCGCTCAAAGACCCGAGCCACAGCTCGGCCATGTTCAGCATCGTCTACTACGGAGTCTCGCCGGAAATACGCTTCCCCAGCGGGACATATCGCATTACCCAGTCTCTGCGGCTTACCGAGTACACCCGTCTGCGCGGCGAGGGCAACGCGGCGCTGAAAACGGACAAGCCCGACCTGGACATCCTCGTCCCGGCCAAAGATGCCGCCACCTGGCGCAACCAGATCAGCGGCCTGTGCTTCCTCGGCGGTGCCCGGGCGATCGTCCTCAACACCCACAACATGGACACCGCCAACATCGTCATCAGCCGCTGCCAGTTCCACGGCAACACCGTCTGCTCCATCTACGTCATGGATGGCGGAACCTCGACGCTGCTCAAGGTCTCGGACTGCGAGTTCCTGGCCTGCGAGCAGGTGCTGCGCAGCGCCTGCGACATCACCGTGGTCAGCGACTGCTGGGTCACCGCCCGCCAGGAGATGAAGGACAAGGCCGTGTTCGAGAACCGCGGCAACACGCTTGTCCTGGAACGGCTGCTTTGTGTCCCCCTGGCCAACCCGGCTAACGATCAGCGCTGGATTGACAACCACGGCTCGGTCACCTGCCGGGACTGCCGTTTCGGGGCCGAGGGCGCGGGCTTCACTCCGGTGGTCAACTTCGCCCCCTACCAACGGAAATGGCCGGTTTTCCCGAACTCCGTCACCTTGGAGAACTGCCAGATCTACGCTCTCGGCAACCCCAAGCGTCAGGCGGCGGTGTATTGCGAGGAAGTCCCCAACCTCATTACCGTGCGCAACTGCACCGGGCTGGTCAACATCCCGGTGGTCCAGCTCGACCCGAAGATCAACCCCGACAACTATTTCGCCGACGCGGCGGCGAACCCCACCCTTTGCCGCTTCCTGGTCCGCGACAACACCGTGAACGAAACATGGGCTTCCCTGCCACCAGCCATGCGAAAGTTTTCCAGTCAGCCGCAAGGCTCCGTCAACGCCAAGGAGTTCTTCGTGGCGGGCAACGGTGCCAACGACGACACCGTCGGCTTGCAGGCAGCCATGGACTACGCCGCTGCCGCGCGACTGCCCTTGGTCATCCCGCCCGGGGTCTACCGCATCACCAAAACCATCAACGTGACCGCCAACGAGGTGCGCGGCGAGGGCAAGCCCAGGATTTTCGCCGACGGCAAGGACTTCGACCTGTTCAACGCCCCCTGGGCCTGGCGGATGACCATCTCCGGGCTGAGCTTTCAGGGTGGCCGCGATCAGCTCTCCCTGGGCAACCCCAACGTCGACCAGGGTATGTTGACCATCCGCAACTGCGAGTTCGCCGCCTGCGGAGGCGCGGCCATCCGTTTCCGTCAGAACAGCAACTCCACCCGCGCCCTGGTCGAGGATTGTGCCTTCAACCAATGTATGCAGGCTCTGGTCACCTGGTGCGACGGCACCACCCTGCGCGACTGCTGGATCACCACCGCCAGCGAGATGAGCAACCTCGCCGCCATCGAGAACCGCTCCGGGTCGCTCACCTGCGAAAATATCCTCGGCGTGCCCCTGGCCACCGGCCGTGACCAGCGATGGATCGACAACCATGGCTCGGTCGTCTGCCGCGACTTCCGCTTCGGCGGCGAGGGCGGGGGCTTCACTCCCGTGGTCAACTTCGCCAAACGGGCGGCTTTCCTCGGCGGTCCCAAAGTCGTCCTCGACAGTTGCTGGGTCTCGGCGCTCGGCAACAACCAGCGGGCCTGTGCCGTCTACTGCGAGGAAATCCCCAACCAGATCACCATCGCCAACTGCTCCCTCGCCGGCGTCGCAGCCGTGATCGTCGCCAGGAAGCTCGACCTCAACACCTATTTCGCAGGTGTTCGCCCCGGCATGTTGCGCTTCGACATCGCCAATAATGTCGGCGAGTTCGCCGGGCAATTGCCGGAGGCGATGCTCCAGGCCGCGGCCAAACGTACCGGGGACACCAGCTTCGGCGATACCCAGCTCACGCCCGACGAGACGGCCAAGTCGCTCGCCCAGGCGGTCGAGGCAGCGGGGAAGCTACCTCCCAGCTCTCCCGGAACCATGGAATACAACTTGACCAAAGGCCAGAAAGGCCATGCGCAGCAAAACGACCCGGCCAAATTCATCGATCTCGTGCCGCCTCAATATCCATGGGACCTCGCCGACCACATGGATGGTACGGCAGAGGAAAACTCCGCCCGGCTGGCCGTGGCTCAGGCCGGGGGCCGAATGGTTGTGCTGAAGAGGATAGGAGCGGACTCCGGACATGGATGCTGGCCGCACGTCCTGGTCAAGGACATCAAACTCGACCTCACCAAGACCCCGTGGCTGTCCTGGCGGCTTCTGGACACCGGGCTGGACGCCTGCGGCTACGCCGTCAAAGTGACCGACCTGGCCAACGGTCAGACCGTGACCTTGACCGAGATGCACTGGCGCCCCTTCTTCGACTACCGCGCCTACGACTTGCGCCAGGTGTTCGACCTCAAGGACGGCATCCGGTCTTTGCAGGTCAAGTTCTACTTCCTCGGTTTGAACTTCACCAACTCCACCACATGTCTGAAGGCCGGGAAAGGCGATTATCTGGTGGTCGATTTCCTGCGTGCCGAGGCCGATTGAAGGCTGGAGACGAACGCCATGAACTTACGCCGTAGCCGCACCTCTCAACAGGGCTTGGCGTAGCACGTGGCGTGGCTGGGTCATCACGTCAAGCTCGATTGGCGAAGCTGCTCGACTGCCTTGGCCCAGACCTGTTCCAGCGCGACCCGGGCGATCAGCGTCTGATCCTGTTTGTGATGTCGATGCCAGCGTGCGACGGAGGCATCAACGCCCGCCGGCTGGACGACGGTGTCGTCGCGCTGGTAGGGGCCGACTTCGCCGGGCAGCGTCGGGCCGAAGATCGACACCAGCGGCTTGTTGAAGCCCACCGCGGCATGCACGGCTGCGGAGTCGTTGCCGATGACCAGCTTCGCGCCGGCGATCAGGGCGAGCATCCGGCCCACCGTCGTGCGCGGCAGCAGCGCCTCCGCGCCTATCGCCTCGGCAATCCGCTCCACATCCGCCATCTCATGCGGAGCAGCGAGCAAGACCACGCGCTTGGCCATCCCTTCCCGAAGCATCCGCTGTGCGAGGGCTGCGTACCGTTCGCCCGGCCAGCACTTGCACCGCCACTGGGCCGTGGGAGCCAGACACACATACGCGGGCAGTTCCAGGCCGGCCAACCACTGCCGATCCGCTTCGCCCAGATGCAGTCGCATATCCCGCACCGCCGGCCAGCCGGCGCATTCGAGCAGTCGCAGCATCCGATCCACCGTGTGTATTTTCGCATCAACGCGGTGGCGGTCGGTGTAGCCCAGCCACGCCAGTTCGCGTGCATTGGCGAATCCCAGTCGCCTCCTCGCCCCAGAAGCCCACGTGAACAGCCCCGATCGCAGCAGGCCCTGGAGGTCGATCACCAGGTCGTAACGACGATGCCGCAGATCAACCAGCCAGCGGAGCAGGTCCCGCGCCACGGCTGGATTCGTCGCCCATCGCGCAAAACGCTGGCGCGGAAACGGCGCCACGCCATCCAACGCGGGATGATGACGCACCGCATCGGCAAACTGGTCGTGCACGAGCCAGTCGATGCGGGCATTAGGCATCGCTTGTCGGAGCGTGACCAGGGCCGGGACCGTGCGGCAGACATCGCCCAGCGCTGAGGGCCGAACCATCAGCACCCGCGGCCCCGACCTGTCCGAATCCGTTGACATGCTTGAGAATATACGGGTTTGGTACACGGCGAGCCATCCCACGGATTTACGGGGCAATCCTTGCTTGCCCTGACGACCGTCAGGGGATACGGTGTGGATATGGCTTGGCAGTACAACTGGCAATGGTCGCAAGGCAGGCTGCATCAGCGGATGCCGCGGATCGGCGGGCTTCCGTCGTGGGTGACGTGCGTGGCCGTGTTGGCAGCCCTGGTCGTGATCGTGTTGCCCATGCTGGCGCTGATTCTCGCCGCGGTCCTCGTCGGCGCGATCGTCATGGCGTTGCTCTCTCTGGTCGCCCTCGTGATTCGGATCGCGCGGGATCTGTGGCGTGGCCTGACCGGAGGGTGGAGCACCGACGACGATGGCCGCCGCAATGTCCGCGTGTTGCCACGTCAGGATTGAGCTGCACTGCCATTCCATTATTTGGTATTCCGTTGACTCCAGTCACTCCGACCCCTTGGGTGGAGTGCCTGGGGCAAGAAGCTTGATTTTTGCCCCCGCGAAGCCTGTTTTGATCGATTTTGATCCCGATGATCCCGTTTTTCCGCCGATG
>JADLAP010000329.1 GCA_020848195.1 Phycisphaeraceae bacterium | reverse complement strand
AGTGGTCTATATTCTCTCGTCCTGATGCATGGGGGGATGCCCGAGTGGTTAAAGGGAGCAGACTGTAAATCTGCCGGTCTAAGGCCTACGAAGGTTCGAACCCTTCTCCCCCCACCATCCCTTCGCGCCGACCTATCGCTTCTCTCTCAATCCTGTTGTCCCGCCATCGTCATCAGCGCCTCGAAAAGCCCGAGGCACTCCCCTTTCTTCTTGGCCGCAAACAAGGGCACAGGGGTCTGGCGAATCAATTTCTCGGTGGTGTCGCCGAGGAGAACTCCCGCCGCGCCGGTCCGACCCCGAGCGCCGATCACCACCAGGTCGGTTGCCCGGTCGGCAATGGCCTCCAATAGAATCTCGATCAACTTGCCGTAGGTGTCCGGGCGCGATTCGTAAGTCACCGGGATAGCCCCCGTGTCCACTCTCGAAAGCAGGCTCTCGCATTCCTGGTCGGCCAGTTCCTTGAAAGGGACGATATGCTCCTCCAAGGTGTGCGTGCCGCGCGGGACCCCGCTGTGGACTTGAAACACGTTGAGGCACAGCACCTCGCCCCCGGTCGCCTCGGCGATCTCGACCGCTGTCGCCACCGCCTGCGCCGAGCATTCCGTATCCCGCACCGGCACCAGGATCCTTTTGCCGCTTCCCTCCGGATGGAGGGGAAGCACCAGGACCGAGCAGGTGGACTTGCGGGTGATGCGACGGGCCAGCGCCGCTTCATGCTCGGGGTCCGGTCCGCCACCCCCCAGCACCAGCAGGTCGATGTCGTTCTCCACCGAGTATTTCAGGATTTCGATCAAGGGATTCCCCTCGACCGTCTTCAGGAACACCTGCGCCGAGGGAATCCCCTCGAGCGTCCTCGCGGCCAGTTCGCGCAAGAACGAGTCCCCCACCGGGAGCATCGAAGAACGTCCGCTCCCGGCCGAGGAATCGACATGCAGCAGGTGGATCTCCCCCTGGTCGGCCAGTCGGAAGACAGCCGCCGAGTATTCCAACATCTTGACCGCGTGGTCGGGGTGGCCAATACAGACTTGGATCTTTCGATAAGGGTGCATGGGTGATCTCCCGAACGAGGGAACAAGAGGTGGGCGGATGAACTCCCTCGATTCACCCAGAGTTTACGCTCGCCCCGGGAGTTTTCAACAAAAAACTTCGGAATTATACGGAAGAGCCTCGAAACCGAGCAAAAACAAGGAGGGCCGTTTCGCTGGAAACGGCCCCCCGGGAAGCGGTCTGAGGAAAGGCTCCTGGATTACTTGGTGGCCCGGACGGTTTCTTTCTGGCCCTGCCACAGGTAGAGGATGTAACTCGCGACATAAATGGAGGAGTACGTTCCCACGATGATTCCGACCATCAGGACGAAAGCGAAGTCGTTGATCACATCCCCGCCGAACAGGAACAGGATGATGACCACGATCAAAACCGTCAACGAGGTCACGGTCGTTCGCGACAGGGTCTGATTGATGCTCGAATTGATGATGGTGCGGAGCGACTCCTTGCTGCCGCGGCGGTTCTCGCGAATCCGGTCGAACACCACGATGGTGTCGTTGACCGAAAAACCGACCACTGTCAGCAAGGCCGCGATGGTCGACAGGTTCAATTCGCGCGCCACGCCGAAGTAGCTCGAAAGCGCCAGGGCGCCCAGCGCGATCATGACATCGTGGATCAGGGCGACCACCGCTGCGACACCGTAGGCGAACTGGAACCGCAGGGCCAGGTACAGGAGGATGAAGGCCCAGGAGACGACCACCGCCATGATGCCGGCT
>JADLAP010000078.1 GCA_020848195.1 Phycisphaeraceae bacterium | reverse complement strand
GGGACTACCGCGTGCAAACAATGTCGAGCCCGTGAGTTTACCTAGACGCCGGGTGGTGTCAAGCGACCAGACAAAATGCTCCACGCATCCACATCGTACCCTTCGTATCATGACGTCCCTTGGGAGGATAGGCCGCACATGACGCCCCACGACTTGCCTGCCATACTGGACAGCTACAACATCATCTACCGTTCCCCCGGTCGATCCGACCGCAGCGCCATGCCGCTGGGCAACGGCGAAACGGGCATCAGCCTGTGGGTCGAAGAAAACGGCGATCTCCTGTTCTACCTCGCACGCTCCGACGCCCAGACCGAGCTGGACCGCAACGTCAAGCTCGGCAAGGTCCGCATTCATCTCGATCCGAATCCTTTCGTTGCCGGCTGTGCTTTTCGGCAGGAACTCAAACTCCGCGACGGCTGCGTGGAGATCACTGCCGGGGATGTGACGCTTTGCGTCTTCGTCGATGCCGACAGTTCGACGGTCTACGTCCAGGGCAACGCGGCTACTCCCTTGACTGTGACAGCGCATGTGCAGACTTGGCGCACGCAGCCTCACGTTCCGCAGGGACAGTTCGACTACAAAAACATGCCAGGCGAGCCGGTCGCCGAATCCGCCGATGTGGTGGAACAACGCCCGGACGGCGTGCGATTCCATCACCGCAACGGGCCGACGATCATTCCGTTTCTTGCGTCATTGCAGGACGTGCCCGAGGCGGTCAGCGCCATCCCCGACACGCTGACGCACCGCATCTTCGGCGGCATGCTCAGCAGCGCGCCCGCGCAGCCGACACGCGCGTTTGAACTGAAAATCACCACGCACAGCGCCCAGACGCCCCACCTCGCCGACTGGTTCACACAGTTGCAGCACCTGCACGAGCAGGCCCCCGACGCCTCAGTCGCCCGGCAGCGCACCGCTCAATGGTGGCGACACTACTGGAACGAAAGCTGGATCTTCGTGGAGGGCGATGCCCGACGCATGCCGGACTGCGATCCCGCCTTGCACGCCTGGGCCACCGAGCCGCGGGAAGATCATCTGGCGAATCGGTCAGCGGTCACGGCTGCCTACATCTGGTCCAAATGGATGTTCGCCTGCGTCAGTCGCGGCGAGCTTCCCATCCGGTTCAACGGCATGCTCTTCAACCTCATGCCCGGCGACAACCAGTTGCCCACCGTGGACCAGTTCGCCCACGCCCTGACGGCTCCCCCCGCCGGCGAACCCGACCTGAACGTCAATCCCGACGACCGATCCTGGGGACACATGACCCTGTGGCAGAACCTGCGCCTGCCCTATGCCTCCATGCTCGCGCGACATGAAACCGAACCCGTGCGTCGCCTGTTCCGGTTTTACCTGCGTTTCCAGGCCCTCAATCGCCTCTACGCCCGTGTCTTCCACCACGCCCAGGGCCAGCACAGCACCGAAATCATCCACACCTTCGGCATGGTCCCCGGCTACATCTACGGCTACGACCGAACCGGCAAACCCGTCGGCTACAACGAAAACCGCTGGGGCGGCGGCATCGATGTCAGCCCCGGCCTCGAACTCATCCACTTCATGCTCGACTACGTGGACTACACCGATGACGTCGCTTTCCTCCATGACGACCTGCTGCCCTACGCCCACGATCTGCTGCGGTACATCGAAACCCGATTCACGCAGCGGGCTGACGGCAAACTCGTCATCCATCCCATCCATGCCGTGGAAACCTATCACGACACGACCAACAGCCTGCCCGTGGTGGCGGGGCTGCATGCCGTGGTCGGCCGCATCCTCGCCCGCCATGATCTGCCGCCCGCACAACATGCGTTTTACACGCGATATCAGGCCCAATTGCCCGATCTGCCCAAGCGAACGCACGAGGGACGCACGCTGCTGTCCCCCGCGGAGCAGTTCACGGACAAACGCTGGAACGTCGAATGTCCCGAACATTACGCGCTCTTTCCCTTCCGCCTGTTCGGCCTGGGCAAGCCCGATTTCGCCATGGCGGCGGAATCCTGCACGCTGGCCTTGAAAACGTCCGGGGGCAAGCAGCCGTTCCGGCTCGGCGCGAGGCCGGACTATCCCAGCTACTCCGGCTGGCAATATGTTCCGATGGTGCTGGCGATGCTCGGCGAAACCGACGAGGCCCGCACGATGCTGGAGCACAATGCCGCGCTGGCCAACCCCGGCCACCGCTTCCCCGCCATGTGGGGCCCGATCTACGACGCCGTGCCCGATGCCGACCATGCCGCCAATCTGCTGAGCACGCTTCAACTCATGCTGATGCAGATCGACGGCAACCGGATTCTGCTTTTCCCCGCCTGGCCGCGCGATTGGAACGTGCGATTCAAGCTCCACGCTCCGCGGCAGACGGTCATCACAGGCGAATACCGTGCCGGCAAGTTGACCGACCTGACCGTCACGCCCGCGGCGCGGGCGGCGGATGTGGTGGTGTGCCCACCCCAGCCCCGCGGCGAAGACGCCGCGGCTATGAATGAAAATAGCTGACCTCGCAGCCCCCCATGCGCCATGCGGGCCAGCGCTGGGGTAGATTGTGGGCGGCTTTCATCGAGCCGGTCCTGATCCTTTCATCATGCGTGCATGGTCGGAGGCGTCTGATGCGGAGGCACACTCGGACTGCATTGGCGATCGGTGTTGCACTGGCGGCGGTGTGTTTGGGATGCCCGCCAGGGTCGTCGAAAGCCGACACGGCCGGGAACCTTGCGTCGCCATCCGGGGCCAACGCCGGCGACGATGCGGACGCGGATGCCCGGCGGCAGCGGCAGTACATGGAGTTTGAGCGTCAGTGGCAGTTGCGTCGCAGCCGGGGCGAATGGCTCTGGGGCGCACAGCAGTGGATGCGCAGCCGGGAAGAGTATGAGGCCATGGACAGCGTGACCTTGGCGCGGGACTGCTTTTCCCGCTCGATTCTTCAGCACGAATTGCAGCTTTTTGACGATCCGCGTCTGGGCTTTCTGCGGGTTCGGGCCATGCATCCGGGCTACGCCGAGTGGTTCGCCCGACCGGACCTGTGGCGCGGCCTGGCGCAGGTGTATGTTGACAAGGCAGAGGCGATTACCCCCAAGGCATCACTGGCCGCCATCGTCGCAGGCAGCGGCGACATGCAGGGTCTGAAGTACCTGTTGACCATGCCGGAGATTCAGGAACGCATTCGGGGACGCGAGCGGGAGATCATCGTCGCTCAACTGGCGGCATTGCGAAGCGTTCAACGGTTCATGCGTGATTTCGATCCGAAAGTGACCGGCTCTTCGGTTCCTTTCTTCTGCGAACCGGTGTCGGTGGCGGAGTCCGCGCTGACGTTGGCGTATCGCATGGACCCTCAGGCCGCCGCCCGGGCCGATCGTGCGTTGAAACGGATCACGTTCAGCGCGGATCAGCGCATGGCGGAGTTGAAAACATTCGTCGATGCCGCGGTAGATGAACTCGATGCCTTTCTCCGTTCAGCGCAACAGCCTTGACGGCGTGTGCGCCATTCAACCCGGCATGAGGTGAATCGCGCGTTGCCTGATCGTGGACAGCCATCGCATGCGGACATGGAAACAAAACGAAAGGATGTAGCGCCGCGACTT
>JADLAP010000077.1 GCA_020848195.1 Phycisphaeraceae bacterium | reverse complement strand
GATACTTCAACAATTCCGAGGGATAATCCGGCAGGCAGGTCCGCGCGCGCAGTTCCGCGGCATTGTTGAACGATTGGGCATGTCCGTCCGTGAAAAGGATGTCGATGGTGGTGAAGCCCTTGTGTACGCCCCACGGCGGCGGCGCGGCGGGATCGTCCGGGTATCTATGAGTACGCCCGAGTTTTGCGTTGTGTGTGGCGGTTTCCACCAGATTGGCCACCGCATGAGGCGAAACGATATCCAGCCGTCGTATCGGAGCGCGGTAAAGGGAAGCGTCTGCAGTATCAGCAAAACCGCCGATACCATTGTAATAACCACTGACAGTGGGCGAACTGGGGTATCCGTAACTGGCGTACCACTTGGCAGCCGCCGGGGCGTTGGCGGTCAGTGAAGGGCAGTAGAAGAGCGAGGAATGCGGCGGCGCCCATCCCTCCGCGGCGGATGAGGTTGGCGCGATGTTCATTAAGCCCAGTTGATACGCGATGTTGCCATGCCACCATGGGCCGAAGGCACGGATTGATCCCGTACCTCCCGCCGCCAGCCAACGGGGGAAGTCGCCTTGGCCCGGAGGAAACCATTCCTTGTAGTTCGACGTGTAGATGACAAAGCCGATGCCCAGTTGCTTTTCATTGTTCAGGCACTGGGTCATCCGCGCCGCGTCACGGGCCATCGCCAGTGAAGGGAGCAGGATGGCGATCAGCAGCGCAATAATCGAAATCACCACTAAAAGTTCAATCAACGTGAATCCATTTCGACGTTTCATATGGACCTCCATTCGGTTACGAGGACAGATAGGCCTGGGTTGACGAAGGAACATCCATTGCGACTTGCGATTTGAAACCGGCTTCGGAGTCAATCGAGGATTCGATGAAATCCACGCAGGGCACGATCAGCCCGTCGGGAAGCGTCGGCTGGGCGCTACGATCCAGCAGTTGACGCACCAGAGCCTTGGCCAACGGGCGGAAATCCGTCGTGAACCAGTCGATCGGCCAAGGCGCCAGACGCTGGTCGCCGTGGTTGGCGCGGCACACGATCGACAGGCGACCTGGCGACAGATTCATCTGGGCAAGGGCAGGCAGCGCCGTACGCGCCAGCACGTCATCAGCGATGACCAGACCGTCAAACTTCTCCCGCCGACTGCCCCACAGTTCGCGCAGCGCATTGGCGCCGGCATTGCGGCGCGCCGGATTGAAATCGTCGTTGATCCACGCCGGCTCAACCGTCAGGCCATGCTGCCGAACCGCGTCGGTGAACACGGTCCGATCAATCAGGTCTTGTCGTTCGCGGGGGTGCAAACTGCGCCAACACATGATCGCCAGACGGCGACGTCCTTGCTCCACGAGATGTTTAACCGCCATCGCGGTGGGGTTGGCCATGCGGATAAACGAGGGCATCTGCGAGAAAAAGCCCATGCCGACCATCGGCGTTGGCCCATGGACGAATTCAGGCAGCCAGGCGGGCGATTCGCCGGTGTCCACCGCCACCACGCCCGCGAGCCTGCCTGCTCGCAGATCGGCCAAAAATGACGCCGGAGGCCGAATTCCCAGTTGGTACGGCTGCTCGACGGGCAACTCCCAGGGACGATAATCGCCGACGTACATTCGGGCGGGCAGGCCTCGCTCTTCCAGTTCACGCCGTACCTCGCCCATGAGAAACTGAAAGTACCGCGACCCCTCCGGCGGGAAGACGTCCATGACCGACAAGATGCCGATCGGAGCGGGGCCTGTGCGCTGGGCGACATAAGTTCCGCTGCGGTTGCGCGACTCGACCAGACCCTCCTGGCCGAATTGCGCCAGCACCAGCCGCACGGTCGTCGTCCCGGCTTGAAACTGCCTGGCCAGCGCCCCCACGCCGGGCAGCCGCTGCCCCGGCCGGCACTGCTGAACCAATTGACGGATTCGCTGCGTTAAGTCTTGCTGGCGCAAGCCTTGGTTAGAAATATCTGCGATGTGAGGTGAATCTTTCATGTTCATCTGTATGCTACAGCTTAATGCGTGATGAACAGCTTGTCAAGCGTTTTGTGATCGCAACCAGAGCAAACATGTCCGGCCAATGATGGCTTATCCGAATCCAATGACCGAAGGTCAAAATCCGAATGTCATGAACTTAAGCCGCAACTGCATCTCTCAACAGGGCTTGGCGTAGCACGTTTCGGGGCTGGGTCATCAAGTCATACGACTTTCCGCGGCGTTTGATCACGCGCGGCTCAATGCGGCTGGGACGAGGGGGATTGACGACCCGATCAGGCATGTCGCCGCCGTCGCGCGGCCTCCTTGTCGTTGGTGGTGTCTGAACAACATCCACGTCGGCAGGAGGTCGCGTTTGACTTGGCTTATCCCGAACTCAGGTTTGTGGTGAAATCTCTTCCGACCTTCCTACAGCCAATCCGCAGCCAGATGTTTGCCGAAGAAGCCGACGCTTTTGTTGGCGCCCCAGGCGTGGGGGCCGGGGAAGAGGTCGAGGTCGAGCAGGTCGCGGCAGCCGGCGGTCTTGTAGATCGACTCGATCTGCCGGTAGTTGAGATTCAGCGTGTGATCGACGTGGAAGCAAGAGTCGTAGATGCCCAGTTCCACGAGCAGCGGGCGCGGCGCGATCAGGCCCTGGAGATCGCCGACATCGACGAGTTTGTACAGGCTGGGGGCGACCTGCGAGCCGCAGACGTTGTAGGTGCGGAAGGCGATGTCGTAGAACGGGCCGGCGTAGCAGAGGATGTCCACCGCCTTGAGCCGCTCATCGGTCAGCGCCATCCACGTGGTCATGGTGCCGCCCTGCGACAGGCCCATGACGCCGAGGCGATCGGGATCGACGAACGGCTGATCGCAGACGAAGTCGATGGCGGCGGAGTTGTCGTGGGTGTTGATGGCCAGCGGGGTCGTGCCCAGAAGCGTGGCGCAGAGGTAGTTGATGTTGCACTCGTCGCGTGCGCCGATGTGATCGCCGTGGGTGTGCGGCTTCTGGCGGCTGCTGCGTTCACCGAAGCCGAGGAGGTCGATGGCGAAGGTGACGAAGCCCTGTTTGGCCATCTGCAAACCGTAGTCGTAATTGAGAGGCGTGACGTCGGACGCGATCTGTTGAGGCGTCAGGACGCCCATGATGGCGTTCTTGCCGTGGGGACCGTGGCCGTGGCAGCAGAGGATGGCGGGCCGCTTTTCGCCGCGTTTCATGCCGGCCGGGCGGAAGAGCAGCAGCACAGCCGACAAACCGGGCTGGGTGTCGATGACCCATCGCTGCTTGATCAGGCCGTCTTCCTCCCACTGGACCATCAATTCAGGCTTGGGTTTAACCTTGGCGGGCCGGTCGCCGAGAGTCGCCAGAACCTGGGGCAGGGTCTGCTTCTTCCACTTCTCGAAGTCCGCCTTGGTTTTGCCGGCGAAGGCGGCTTGAGGCTTGTGTTCCAAAGCGCGGTTACAGAAGAAAGCGTACGGATCAATGGTGCGTCGAGTGGTCATGGAAGCCTCAAATGTTTATCGATTAACTCTGTGTTGTCCAAGATGATAATGCCGGAGAAACAGGTTCGTCAACGGGGAATCAGCGGGTTTGCGGCGAGGTCACGGCGGTGGACGTCGGGTCCGTCTTGCGCCGCCGCAGCAGCAGGATCGGCGCGGCGATGGCGATGGAACTGTAGGAGCCCACGATGACGCCGACAACCATGCAGAAGCCGAAGCCGTGGATGCCCTCGCCGCCGATGACGTACAGCACCAGCACCGACAGCAGCGCGGTGGTGTTGGTGATGATGGACCGGCTGAACGTCTGGTTGATCGAGTCGTTGATGATGCCGGGCGTGGCCTCAGCGAGCCGGCCCCGGTTCTCGCGGATGCGGTCGAACACGACGATGGTGTCGTTGAGCGAATAACCGACAAGGGTGAGCAGGGCGGAGATCAGGGCCAGATCGACCTTGAAGTCGGAGAGCATCAGAACCCGGCCGATCGCGGTGTCGGCGAAGTAGTGACAAACCGCCACCAGTCCAAGCGCGATGCCGACGTCGTGGGCAAGGGAAACCACGGCCGCGAGGCTGAAACTGAGCCGGCCGAACCGGAGCCAGATGTAGATGCCGACCGCCAGGAGGCTCAGAGCCATGGCCTGAAGCGCCTGGATCTTCATCGTATTGGAAACCTGACTGGAGAAATTGGACACGGAGCCGAGGCTGGTGTTGCGGGTCAGGGCCTCGCGGACAAGGTGCCACTCGGTGGCCGCCAGTCCATCGTCGTTGGCGGTCATCGACTCAGGCTCGTCGATGTAGTTGGTGGCGTTGTCGCGGCTGAGGATGACGGCGGACGTGTAATGAGCAGACCCGCCCGTTCCGCCGGCGGCCAAGTCCAGACCGATGACCTCGAATTGTCTGTAGCCCAGGCCCTCGAACGCCGGTTGCATGCGCATCCGCTTGATCCGGCCTTCCAGGTCGGCTTCCGTCGCCGCGGGCCGGATGTCCTGCAGAACAATGGCGATCCCGCCGAGATACTCGCCGACATCGTCGCCGACATCCCGGCCGATGTTGTCCCCCAGCCGGCTGTGCGCCACGATCCGAAGCGGCGCCTGGTGGACTTCCTTGACATCCATCCCAGCGAATTTCAGCGGTAATTCCTGGTCCAGATAGGCCGCGAAGCCGTTCTTGATCGCGTTGCTGACCTTGTTGCTGTCCTGTTCGAGCGTCTGCACGCTGAACGAATTGGCGCGTAATCCCTCCGATTCGCCCAGCGTGATCACGCGGGCCCGGCTGCCGGACAATTCCTCCGTGTTGAAGTCCCGTGCGGTCTGGTCCAGAATCGACCGGACCTCCGGGATGCTCAAGGTCTGACCTTTCTTCAGTTCAAAGCTGACTTCCGTGCCGCTGCGGAATTCGATGTCCAGCAGATCCTGGCCGCGATAGATCGCCACCGCCAGGCCGCCGACCCAGAAAATCGCCGAAATCGTCAGGAAAATCGGCAGTTTGCCCATCCAGTCGATCCGCGGCGACAGCAGCGAGCGGACCTTCGTCGAAACCATCGGCAGCATGGGCAGCTTTTTCGCGTGCGTCCAACGGATGATCAGCTCGAAGACCACGCGGCTGCAGAAGACGCCGGTGAACATGTTGGCCACCAGGCCGATGCCCAGCACGAGGGCGAAGCCTTTCAACTCCGTCGTGGCGGTGTAGTACAGCACGACGCAGGTGATCAACGTGGTGAGGTTGGAGTCGAGAATGGTTCCGAATGCTTTTTCAAAGCCGCGGCGGACGGCGATGTGCAAGGGTTGGCCGGATTCGGTTTCCTCGCGGATGCGCTCGTAGATCAGCACGTTGGCATCGACCGCCATACCGATGGTCAGGACGATGCCGGCGATGCCGGGGAGGGTGAAGGTGGCGTCGATCATCGCCATCGCGCCGAGCGTGAGGACGATGTTGATCACCAAAGCCCCCACCGCCACGACGCCGGAGAGGAAGTAGTAGACGACCATGAAGGCCGAGACGATGACGAAGGCCCAGAGGATGGCAGCCAGGCCGTGCTTGAGGTTGTCCTGACCGAGCTGGGGACCGGTGGTCTTGATGCTGATCGGTTCGTCGCTGACGCGTGCGGTCAGCGCGCCGGCATTGAGGGTGCGGACGAGGTAGTTCAATTCGCGGGCGCTGAAGCCGCCGGAGCCGCCGGTGATGATGCCGCGGTCGGCGATGCGGTCGTTGATGCGGGGCGCGGAGATGACCCGTCCGTCGAGGCAGATGGCCATCGGCTCATTGATGTGGCTGCCGGTGAGGTCCGCCATCATCGCGCCGCCGATCTGGTTCAGACGGAACGACACTGCCGGGAAGCCCGTGGAGTCCATGTCGGGAAACGCGCGGGAAAGCTCCCAGCCGGAGCGGGATCGCGTCAGGCTCTTGTCCGGCGTGTCGGACAGCAGCAGGTAGTAATCCCCGGCATAAGCCTGGCCGATCAGGCCCATCTTGGCGAAGTAGGCCTGCGGATCGGCTTCGAGTTCGGTCATCTGGCGCGAGGTTTCGGCGAAGCTGATGGCACCGTTCTCGTCGCGGTCCACGACGAGCCAGCGGTACGGCTTGTCCGCGCCGGCCCGCGGCCCCTTGTCCGTCAGTTGCTTGCGGTAGTCCGCCTCATCCGCCAGCGAACCTCCCTTGGGCGCGATGCGGAACTCCAGCACGCCCGAGCCTCGAAGCAGCGCCACGAGGTCCGCTGGATCGTCCAGCGGTCCCTTGACCTTGTCATACGCCAGGTACGCGTCGATGACCGCCTTCAGTTCCGCCTGACGATCCTCGTGATGTTCGAGGAACTTGTCGACGGCTTCCTGTCGCACGGTCTTGACGATCTGGCCTTCCAGTGCTTTCTTGTTCTCGCGCGGCCGATCCGGCAAGGTCAGCACACGATCCAGTTCGTCCGGATTGATGTTCGACGTCAGGGCCGCCTTGCGGGCTTCGTCCACCGCGCTTTGGGCCTGCGTGTATTGCCGCGTCACCGGGACCAGTTGCTTGAGCAGTTCATTGCGTTTCGCTTCGAGTTCCTTCTTTTTCGCTTCCGGCGCGTCGGCGGGCAGAGCGGCCAGCGCGGCATCCGACTGCTGGACCTTGCCGCCCAGTTCCTCATACGGCTTGCTCACCGCCGCCAGTGCGTCGCTTGCTTCGGACAGCTTCAGCAGCGTCGCCCGGCGCGAGGCGTTGCCCGACGCCAGGCGATCCAGTTCCCGCGTCCGATCCTCGTCGGCCAGCTTCATCGCCCGGTCCAGTTCGCGCTGCGACAGGTTCCCGGCGATCAGACTCGCCTGCTGATCCAGATACGCCTTGCGCAGGGTCTTGGCCTCCGAGGAGGCCAGCGCCATCTGCACCTCGAAGCGTTCGCCCGCCAGCCGGCGCCAGACCAGGTTCCGCACGCCCTTGGGGTCCACTCGCTTCTTCAGCGACGCGATGACCTGCTCGATGGCGGACTGGGAGTCCACATCGTCCGGCACATTGACCTGATACACCAGCGTCGTGCCGCCGGCGAGGTCCAGGCCCGGCTTGAGCTTCCGCTGCGGCGGATACAGCATGAGCAGGGCAAACGCGATCGAAGCCAGAACCAGGATGGGCTTCCAGAGGGGATATCGTTCCATGGTTAAATCCGGGAGAAATCCTGCTGATGGGGCGATCGTGCACGAGGCGCTGATGCCGAACGATTACTCGGCCTTTTCCGCGTACTTCTCCTGCACCGCGCCCTTGGTGAACTTGATCCGGGTGTTGTTGTTCTCGTCGACCTTCACGATGATGTCGTTGTCGCGGATTTCGACGATGGTGCCAATGATGCCGCCGACGGTCTTGACGCGGTCGCCTTTGCTCAGCGTGTTGAGCAGTTCCGCGCGCTTCTTCTTTTCCTTGCTGCCGCTGCGTGCGGAAAAGAAGATGAAGACGACCAGAATGGCGATCATGATGAACATGAACTGACCGCCGAAGGGATCCTGCGACTTGGCCGCGGGTTTGCCGTCGCTGAGGCTGGAGGCGTCGGTGGTCGAGGTGGAACCCGTGACGTCGACAGGCGCGGCCGACGAAGGCGACGCCGGCGCCGACGGCGATGCGGGCTGCAAATCTTCCTGTGCCAACGTCAGGGGGAAGTGAAACAGTTCGGGCATGATCCACAAGCCTTTCAGTAAAGTTCACCCTCCGCTCAGCGCCGCCGGCCAGCGCTGGGCGATCAAAGACCAGTCATTCTGAGCGATCGCCCGTCGGATGTCCAACAGGTATCGCTGGAAGTGCCTCAGGTTATGGGCGGTGACCAGGATCGGCCCCATCATTTCCTGGGCCTGGAACAGATGCCTCAGATAGCTGCGGCTGAACCCTCCCCCACAGGCTGGGCAGTCGCAGCCGGGGTCAATCGGCGTGCAATCCTCGGCGAATTGCGCGTTGCGCAGCCGAATCTGTCCCGTGGGGGTGAACGCATTGGCGTTGCGGGCATTGCGCGTCGGCAGCACGCAGTCGAACATGTCCACCCCTGCCTGCACAGCCATGAGGATGTCGCGTTCGTAGCCGACGCCCATGAGGTAGCGTGGCCGATCCGCCGGGAGCAGCGGGGCCGTGTGCCGGACGACTTTCTGGATTTCGCCGAATCCCTCCCCCACCGCCACGCCGCCGATGGCGTAGCCGGGCAGGTCGTGGTCCACCGCTCGCTTGGCGCACCATGAGCGAAGCTCCAGATCGGTGCCGCCCTGGACGATGCCGAAGAGTCCCTGCTCGCCGGGTCGCTGGTGATGTGTTTTGCACAGGCCTAGCCAGCGAAGCGATCGTTCGCAGGCTTCACGGACGCGGCGCGGGTAGTCGCGCGGGTCGATGGCGTGACGGGTCAAGGATGTGCTGTCGTCGTCATCTCCAGCACCACCACTTGGCGCAGGTGGACAGTCATCGAACGCCATGATGATGTCCGCGCCGAGCTGGTTCTGCACCTCCATGGAGCGCCGCGGCGTGAGGACTACCGTGCTGCCGTCGAGGTGGCTTTTGAAGGTCACGCCATCGTCGTCGATGCGTGCGGTGTCGCTGAGGCTGAAGACCTGGAATCCGCCGGAGTCGGTGAGGATGGGCTTGTTCCATCGCATCCAGTGGTGCAGGCCGCCCATGCGAGAAACCAGGTCGCTGCCTGGCCGAAGCATGAGGTGATAGGTGTTGCCGAGAATGATCTGTGCGCCGATGGCCGCCACCATGTCGGGGAACATGCCTTTGACCGTGGCCTGCGTGCCGACGGGCATGAAGGCCGGGGTATCGAAGGAGCCATGGGGCGTATGGACGACACCGAGCCTCGCCGCGGTGGTGGCATCCTGATGTTTGAGTTCATACCGAATCGCCGTCATGGCGCGACATGTTACATGGTTAGCGGCGCGGCCGAAGGCCCGCCGTCTCGTTGCGTCCCCCTCATGCCATCACCCCGCATGTTTCTTCCGCTCCGTCGCCGCGTTGAGCGTTTTCTTTTCCCGCGACGTCAGGCTCTGCAGGCCGTGCCGGCGAACCTTGTCGAGAATGCGGTCCACCTCGGCGTCGAGGTTGTGTCGCTGCTGCTGCTGAGCCTGCTTCTGCCGTTGTTTCCAGCGGTCCACGAAGCCGGCGCTGCGGCCGAGGTCCGCCACGTTCAGCCATCGCAGCCGGCGGATGAGGATGTAGCCCGCCACCGCACCGCCGAGGTGCGCCGCTTCGCCGCCGGCGTTGTCGCCGTTGAGCAGCACCATGTACGCGGCGACGCCCACCATGATCCACGCCATGGTGCGAAGCTGCATCGGGATCGGCGGAAAGAGCAGCATGACCCGCGCGTTGGGCGCGACCTTCGCCGCCGCCAGCAGGATGCCGAAGATGCCCGCCGACGCGCCCACCAGCGGCGTCCATGGCGAATTGAACAGCACACCCGTCACCAACAGCAGCGGATACGCCACCGCACCGCCGATGCCGCAGAGCAGGTAGAACAGCAGATACCGCCGCGAGCCGAGGTATTGCTCGATCATCGGCCCGAAAAAGTACAGCGACAGCATGTTGAAAAACAGATGCCACGGACCGGCATGGAGAAACTGAAACGTCACGAGCCGCCAGACCTGCCCGTGCATGATCCCCAGCGCCAGCGAAAAATGCCCCAGCGCCGCCAGCGGCGACTGCGGACCGATGCCCGCATCCACACGCATATTCATCTTCCCCAGCAGCGCATCGACCACGAACACCGCCACATTCACGGCGATCAGCCACGTGGTGACGGACCACATCCTCATGCGAAACCCGCCGCTGCTGGACGTCGGCTCATCGCTGTCCCGGTAATACGCCCGATCCTGAAATCCCATCGCGTGTTCCTGGATTTATTAGCCACAGATGAACGCAGATGAACGCGGATAAGACAAGGAATGAGATGAAATCCCATGCAAAGCCCGCGGATGCTCCGTCTTCGGAGCTTCCGCGGGGTCTGATTGTCTTACTCTCCACGCATTGTTTTTATCTGCGTTCATCTGCGTTCATCCGCGGCTAAAAAATCACTTCCCTCCGAATCGGTCGTAATACAGCAGCGTCGCCAATGTTTTGCCGTCGCGGATATCGCCACTCTTGAGCATGTCCATCGCCTTCGTCATCGCCACCGGCTCCGGCGTGATGTGTTCGTTTTCGTCAAGCTGCTGGCCCACATGCGCCAGGTCGCGGGCCACGAACGCCCACATGCGCTCGGTGCAGATGCCGGGGCTGGTGTAGAAATCCGTCAGTGCCGCGATGTGTCCCGCCCGGTAGCCGGTCTCTTCGATCAGCTCCCGCCACGCGCACGCCAGCGGCTCCTCCCCCGACTCCAACGTCCCGGCGGGCAGCTCCCACAATGTCTGCCCCACCGCCACGCGCTCGTTGCGGATCAGCACCACCGTCTGCGCGTCCAGCAGCGGCAGAATCACCACCGCGCCGGGATGCACCACCACTTCCTTGCGGAACACCCGTCCGTCCGGCCCGGCCATGTCCAGGGCGTGAACCTGAAACCGCCGGCCTTCAAAAACCTGTGTGCCCAAACTTGTCGGTTGCTGCGCCATCGCAGGATTGTAGGGCAATTCCCGACCTTTTGCCTCCTCCTGCGCCCCAAATGTCCAGCCCCCGATATAATCGCCCCGCTGATCGTTCTGAATCAATCGCCCGCGGGAGCTTGCGCATGAGAGCCATTGTCACCGGCCAGGTCGGCATGGACAAGAAAAGTTACCTCGAACGTGCCGCACGGTTCGCCGGCGAAGCGGGCGATCGCATCGACCTCTACCACGTCGGCGACATGATGTATGCCGAAGCCCCGGACGTCAGGCCCGGCCGAATCCTCGACCTGCCGCTCTCCCGCCTTAACGCGCTCCGCCGCGCCGTCTTCAAGGATGTCATCGCCGAGTCCGCCGGGCAAGCCAACGTCATCGTCAACACCCACGCCACCTTCCGCTGGAGGCACGGCCTGTTCAGCGCGTTCGACTTCGATCAGCTCGAACGCTTCAAGCCCGACATGTTCATCTGCCTCGTGGACAACATCGAAGTCGTCCATCATCGCCTGCACAAGGAACACACGATCGACGCCACGCTCAAGGACCTGATGGTCTGGCGCGAGGAAGAGATCATGGCGACCGAACTGGTGGCGCAGGCGCTGGGTTGCCGCAACAAGTTCTACGTCCTCTCACGAGGCCGGCACACGGACACCGTCGAATCCTGCTTCCGCCTCGTCTGCCAGCCGCAGATGAAGCGGGTGTATCCGTCGTTTCCCATGAGCCACGTCGTGGGCATGCCCGATGTTCTGGCGGAAATCGACGCCTTCCGCGCGGTGCTCGCCAAGCACTTCGTCGCTTTCGACCCAGGCGACGTGGATGAAAAGCTGCTGCTGGATTCCGCCATCGCCGCAGCCAAGGAAGGCAAGGATCTCATCGAAATGAACGCCGGCTCCTTCAGCGGCGGACAACTGACCATCCCCGTCTCCGTCCGGCAGGTGCTGGACATCGCCGGCGACATCGACGGCCAAATCTACGCCCGCGATTTCAAGCTCATCGACCAGGCGGACATGATCGTGTCGCTCATCCCCGAACTGCCCGGCGGCGGTCCCGGCCTGTCCAGCGGCGTCGAACGCGAACTCCAGCACGCCTTCGAGCATGGCAAGGAAGTCTACGTCGTCTGGAAGCCGCGAAAGAATCCCAGCCCGTTCATCACGGAAACCGCGACGAAAGTCTTCACTTCCGTGCAGGAAGCGATTGAAGAGTTCGATCGTCGTGGGATGATTCAGCCCACCAGTCTGTTCGGACATTGATCGAGCAGGACGCGACAAGTCGCGGCGCTACCTACATACGCCAACCATCGCCGCCGATCAGCGGTACGAAACGGCAACTGATGCCGTCGCGGCGGGTCCACGCATCGCCGCGGCGCTGATAGGTGCGCAACTGCTGCACATCGCGCGGGCCTTCAGGGATGACGATCAGGCCTTCGTCGGCCAGTTGCTGTTTCAATACCGTGGGCACATGCGGCGCGGCGGCGGTGACGAGGATGCGGTCATACGGCGACAAGGCCGCATAGCCCAGCGTGCCGTCGCCGGTGACGATGGTCACGCGATCGGCGCAACCCAGTTGCGTCAGTGTGGCCAGCGCGCAATGAGCCAAACGCGGGTTGCTTTCCACCGTGACCACCTGCCCGCCGAGTTCAACGAGGATGGCGGTCTGATAGCCCAGACCCGTGCCGATCTCCAGCACGCGATGGCCCGGATGCACGTCGAGCAAGCCGGACATGAGCGCGACGATGTAGGGCTGGCTGACGGTCTGGCCATCCAGGCTGGGCACGGCTTTGTCGGCGTAAGCTTCCTCCCACGTGAGATGAGGCAGAAAAACATGGCGTGGCACGCGGCTCAGAGCCGTCAACACGCGCGGGTCCGCCATGCCGCGGGATACAATCTGCTCCCGGATCATGCGCCGCGTCAGCGTGTCGGGTGAGAAATCATCCATGGGCAAACAGCCTATTTTTGTCGTGAAAACAAAGATTATCGCATAAAGTGACGCATGACCGCTTGACAGGCGTGAACGCTTGCTGCAAAGTAGCGTTCGTTCACAAGGAGGTGAACCTTGACCGCTCTTGATCCCCGAATTCTGGAAACCGGGACGCCCGAAGCGCCCGCTTCCTCTCAAACGACCCTCAACCGCGAACAAATCCTTGAAGCCACGTTTCATTGCCTGATCGAAGACGGCTATGACGCGACGACGATCCGCCGGATCGCCAAGCGTCTGGGCTGCGCGATCGGGTCCATCTACCGCTACTTCACGGACAAGCGTCAACTGCTGTACGCGGTGACGCAGGAGCTGCTGGAGCCGGTGGCGAAGATGGTGGAGTTGGGCGCAAGCTTCGAGCAGACGGTGGCGCAGTACAGCAACGTGGCCGCCAACGACGGCGAGGCGTACCGGCTGATGTTCTGGCTGGCGTGCCATGACCCGTCGGAAGGCGAAGGCGTGCTGCCCCCGGTGGTGCGTCGCATCGTCGCCGGCTGGGGCAGGCAACTGGGTGACGTCCGAAGGGCGCACCAGTGCTGGGCCATGCTGCACGGCGCGATCATCCTCGGCGCTTCGGCACAAGAAGCCGCAGCTTGGCTGAGCGATCTGACCCGAACCACGCGGCCAAGCTACGCCGACAAGGTGCAGGTCCAGCCCACCCCGGAAGCCACCCCGGAAGCCGCCCCGGAAATCGCACAGGAAGCGGCCCCGGTCGCCGAAGCATTGCTGGCGCAAGAGCCTGCGAAGGAGCTTGTCATGGTCGTGGAAACCACGGCCGGCGCGGCCCTGCCTTCAACGGCTTCCAGCGCCCTGTCGCCGAAGTCCGACGATGTGACACTGCTCTAAACCTCAGCAAGTCGCTGGCCAGCACAGTCTTACGGCAAGCTGAAATCATCTTTTTGCACGGCCATGCAAGGGAAAAGGTGATGTGTGTTCACCGTCGCTTGGCCACGTGGCCTTGCGGACGGTATCCTGCCGCGCATGAGCTTAGCGCCTGCGATTACCCTTCATTGTCCCGCCAAGGTTAATTTCAGCCTGTCCGTGGGCGCTATTGACCCCCTTTCGCGTATGCATCCCATTGCCAGCCTGATGGTTGCAACCACCTTTGCCGATCGGCTAAGCCTGTCGCAAAGCCTGGGAGCCAGCCGGTTTGACCTTGCATTTGAGCCGCTGAATCCCGGTGACACCGAGCCGATGGGCGTGGTGGACTGGCCGCTGGAGAAGGATTTGGGCTTTCGGGCGCATCAGGCGATGGAGCAATGGGTTGGCCGGAAGCTGCCGGTGACGGTGACGCTGCGGAAGCGGATCCCGGCCGGGGCGGGGCTTGGCGGCGGGTCGGGCAACGCGGCGGGCATGCTGGTGGGCTTGAACCAACTGTTCCAGCTCGGCGCGACCACGGAGCAACTGGCCACGATCGCCCGCAAGCTCGGCAGCGACGTGGTGTATCTCGTCCACGCCATGCAGGGCAGACCGGCCGCGATGGTGACCGGACTCGGCGATGTCGTGCAGCCTGTCGACCTGCGCACCGCTCAGACTCATCTGACGCTGATCTTTCCCGGCTTCGGCTGTCCCACCGGCGCGGTGTACAAGGCGTTCGATGAGATGGCAGCCCGTCAGACCACGCCGCCCGTGGCCGACGAAGCTCGCGTCCGCGCCATGGCGGATGCCCCGGTGATTCGTCCGGAGATGCCCTTCAACGATCTGGCGGCCCCGGCCTGTGTCGTGCAGCCGCGACTCGCCCAGGCTCGTCAGCAGGCCCAGGACGCGGCCGGCAAGCCCGTGCATATCAACGGCTCCGGCTCGGCGATGTACGTCATCGCGGACCATGCCGGCGAAGCGGCTGATCTGGCGCGACGCATCCGTGACGCCGCCGATTTGCGCACGCTGGCGACCGTTACAGCCGCAAGCGGATCAGCGGGATGATCTGGATAAACGATCATCCACCCGCTGACGATCCTTCGACTCAAGCTGCTTGGCGGGATCGAGAAAAGCATCGTCGCTGAGCATGATGCACCGCTGATAGAGCGTCTTTGCCTCGTCGTGGCGTCCCATCGACCAGAACAGGTCCGCCAGCGCCAGGTGATCCTGCAGCCCGTAGGGGTTCTCCGCCAGCACCTGTTTCCACAGCGTCACCGCGCGATCTATCCTCGCCGATTCTCCGAGCATTTCGCCCATGCGATGCTGAATCTGGGCTTCAAATCGCATTGCGCCGACATCGTACGGCCTGCGGTCATGCTCCAGCCACTGCACCGCTTCGTCCGTGCGCTGGCGGGCGAGGTCAGGCCGATGCTGGCCGGCGTGATACATCGCCTCCTCCATCTTCAGCGTCGCCCGCCATCGCAGGATGACGGGATCGGCGGGGAAGATGCCCGCCGCCCGCTGCAACCTGGCTTGGGCCGACATCGGATCGCCCTGCCGCAGCACGCGGGCCGCCTGTGCCAATTCATCCTGATACCGCGTCATCGGCGCGGCATAGACGAAGACCATCGCAATCGCCAGCACGGCAAAGCCGATGGGCCAGCCCCACGACCATCGCTGTTTTTCGCCTGCTTTGCCGATCTTTTCGCCAATTCCGCCCGTGCCGGCCGCGCCCAGCAGCGCCAGCGCTGCCACGCCCGCGCCGTCGTGGTAGAACGTCATCTCGATCTGGTTGTGCATCATCAGCACCGCGGCAGCGCCCAGCAGCGCCAGCGACATGGAAGCCGTGTCCATCCAGTTCCGGCTCGCCAGCGCCGCCGTCAGCGCCATCACCGCGATGATCGACATGCACCAGCCGAAGAACGACTCCGGCGTCAGCATGGCGGGCCACATCACCGCCATCTGAAACACCATCGCCATGCCCGCGACAGCCAGCGCGATGAGCGTGTCCGCCCTTTCCACCGGCTGCGGATCGCCGTCATCCGTTCCGCCGGGCCTGGCGAGCGCCAACTGCTCGCCCGCCGCCCGTCCTCCGCGCCACAGCCAGCCCAGCAGCATCAGCGACCACGCCAGACCGCCGACGCCGAGCATGGCCGCGTAGTCCAGCAGCACGTTGTGCGTACTCGTGATTTCCTCGGGATTCAGCGGATTTTTGTGCATGATGTAGTGCGGCTTGAACATTCCAGGCCCCACGCCCAGCAGCTTGTCCTTCAGCGGCAGATGTCGCATCACGGCCACGGCGCCCTGCCAGTACTGGTTGCGGAACATCAGGCTCAGTTCGCTGTCCGGACTGGTCGGCGCGCCGAGCAGCATCGGCCTCAACAGCACGGCGGCGATGGCGGCGAGGACCATCAGCATGGCTGCGACGGGCAACAGCCATCTGGCGGCGCGGCGGCCTCGCAGCAGCGGCGTCGCGGTGAGCACCAGCACGAAGCCGCCCGCCAGCGCGCCGGCCCCGCCCTTGGAATGCGTCAAATACACGGTGAAAACGCCGGATGCAACCAGCACCGCCGGCGCGGTCGCCCATTTCCATTTCCGCCGCCACGCCAGCCCCGCCGTCAGCGCCGCTGCCATCGTGGTCAGCGCCGCCATGATGGAGGCGAACACGTTGGACAGGCCGAATGCGCCGGTGGCGTCGGGAAACATCAGTCGCCGGCGATACAGAATGTGCTGCGGCGAGCCGTAGTCCCAGCCCCGCGCTTCGAGCATCTGCTTTTCCGTCTTGAGGAACATCTGCACCGTTTCGGCATGTTCGATCCAGACGTAAATCGCGGTGCGAAGGGTCAGGGGAATCACGATCGCCGCCATCGCGGCGATGATGTAGCGTCGCGGGCGGTCATGCTGCGCCAGGTGCGCCGCAGCCAGCGCGTAGCCTACCGCGCCGATCCAGATGCCCCCGCGATGGACGCACTCGAAATGCCGCCCCATGTGATGGAAGCAGACGAGAACGCCGAGGATGGCCAAGATGGAGCTTCGCCAGGCGATGCGGCCGCCGGCGCGGAGATGCGCCGCCATGCTCGCCGCCGCCAGCATGACGCCGAGGACCGCCAGCCAGGCTGCGCCCGCGGGGCCAAGCGTCGTGATGGGCATGTCCGCGCGATCCGACCGTGGATCGACATCCCAGTGCAGTTCCGGCAGGATCGGCGTGATGACGTGAACCAGCACAGCGGCGAGAAACAGCGCCGTGATCGCCGTGAGCAGCCACTGACGATCCGGCTCAATGGTGACAGCTTTGGGCGGCATGGCGGTAGTGTAACAGCGGCGGACGCGCGGGCAGTTTGCCCGCGGCTAACCACATCGCGTTTACGACTTGAGCCGGCCGCGATCCAGTACGAGCTTGCGATCCGCGCGGTCGGCGACGCGCGGGTCATGCGTCACCATGACGATCGTCTGGCCCTGCTCGTGCAGCTTCGACAGGACATCGAGAATCTGTTTGCCCGTGTCCACGTCGAGATTGCCGGTGGGTTCGTCGGCGAGCAGGAGCGTGGGCTGATTGACCAGGGCGCGGGCGATGGCGACGCGCTGGCGTTCGCCGCCGGAGAGCTTGTTCGGACGATGCTTGAGCCGGTGGCTCAGGCCCATCTGGTCCAGGAGCGTTTCGGCTCGCTGGCGGATGTCGGATTCCACTTTGCGCCAGGCCAGGCTGCCCCGTCCGATCATGGCGGCAAGGGTCACGTTTTCCAAGGCGGTCAGTTCCGGCAGCAGGTGATAGAACTGGAAGACGAAGCCGACATCGCGGCTGCGGTACTGGTCGAGCCGGCGCGTGGATTGCTGAAAGAGATTTTCGTCGCGGTAGAGCACCTGACCTTCGTCGGGCCGATCCAGACCTCCGATGAGGTGAAGCATCGTGCTTTTGCCGGAGCCGGAAGCGCCCAGCACGGCGATCCATTCGCCGGACCTCACCGTCAGGTCCACGCCGCGCAGGACATGGAGATTTTCATCGCCCATGCGGTAGTGCTTGTGGAGGCTGGTGGCTGTCAGGAGATTGGATTTGGCGTCACTCATACCGCAGGGCCTCGATGGGGTTGAGCCGGGACGCCAGGTACGCGGGGATGACGGAGCCGACGAGGCTGCTGAGCACGGCGATAATGACGATGACGGTCACTTCCGTGGTGTCGATCTGCGAGGGGATGCGGTCGAAGTAGTAGACGCGAGGATCCCACATTTTGAAGCCGAAGACGACGTAGAGCAGGTCCTGAATCTCGTTGAGATAGTGGACGATGGTGGCGGCGAGTGCGAGGCCCAGCCCCGCGCCGAGCACGCCGATGACGATGCCGTAGCCGAGGAAGATGCCCGCGACGCCGGTCCGGCTGGCGCCCAGAGCGCGAAGCGTGCCAATGTCCCGCGTTTTTTCCAGCACGATCATGTAGAAGATCACCGCGATCATCACGATGGCCACGAGGCTGATGACGCTGAACAGCACGGTCAGCAGGCCCTTTTCCTTTTCCACGGCGCTGAGCAGCGTGTGGTGGCGTTCCTCCCACGTCTGCACCCACAGCCGCGGCATGGCGGGCCTCTCGCCGGCGAACAGTTCGACAATCTCCCGCACACGCTGATCGAGCGTCGCCAGCGCCACGCCGGGCTTGCCTTTGATCATCAGCTCCGAAGCCCGGCCGGACTGCATCACCGGTTCGCCGATGCCCTCGCCCGTCTCCGGGTCTCGCTGCTTCCAAACCTTCACGCTCTGCATGTCCAGCATCGACTGCAGCGCGGTGAACGAGACGTAGAGCCGATTGGAGTCGATCTCGTACAGTCCGCTTTTGAACTCGTTGACGACGACGAATTTCCGCAACGCCGGCGACATCGACGCGAACGTCCCCTTCTGCGTCAGCGGCAGCACCGTCAGCAGCGCCTCGCTGCTGAGCGCGGAATTCTCCACCGCATACCGGCCTTGCACGTCCCGCCGGGCCCAGGGGCTGACCTCGATGCCCAGCACCACGGCGTCCTTCGCCTGCTCCCGCGTCCACAGCGAAGGCACGGCGAAGGTCATCCCCGCGTCCGTCAGGTCGATCGCTTCCAGTTGCCCTTGCCGCTCCTGGAGCTTCCGCTTCACATCCTCCGGCATGTCCGAAGGCAAAGGTTCGGACGACTGAAGCATCGCCAGCAAATCGCCGGTCTTCCAGTGCAGCGTGTCCTTGTAGCCGCAGACCTTGTTGAAGCTCTCCGGCTCGATGCCCATGACCTCGACCGTGCGGGTGTTCTCGCTGATGCGGACCAGGCCATAGGTGCGGATCACGGGTGTGACGGCCTCGACCTCCGGCAGTTTAGCCAGGAGCGCGGACAGCTCTTCATAGTTGGGGAAGCCCGTCAGGTCGCTGTAAATGGTCACCTCGCCGGTAAGCTTGGCCGCCGAGGCCCGCATCATGCGCAAGAAGCCGCCCATGACGCTGATGACGATGATGACCATGGCGGTGCAGAGCATGACCGCCAGCACGGCGAACATCGGTGCCAGCTTCCGCCTGAGATACTTGAGGATGAGCAGTTGTTTGTACATGCCCCGTACAGTTGTACCGCCAAAGCGCCAGGGACGCCAAAGCGGGACGCGCGGGCAGTTTGCCCGCGGCTGAAAAAGTGAAGGGACGCTCATTTGCAGCCGCGGGTAAACTGCCCGCGCGTCTTGTCCTTTGTCATTCAGAAACGGACAATCCGGGCTATTGACGGATTTGGTGAACTATGGTTAACATGCCTAACGAATCGGCAGTCCCGGCTGATTGAGGCAACAGTCAGCGCGGAAGGATTCGGGGGACGGTCGAGGCCACTTTGCTCACTACCGGCACGCGCCGCGAAAAGGGTCATTGGCGCTGTGACCGATCAGACCGACGTCGCCTGGAATTGCGGTGTCGGCCGCCTGATGACGGGCGGAATAGATTGACGATGCTCCACAACGCTCTCCTGGGAATGATCAATCGGTTTCCCGGTCACGCGACCGGGTCCGGGGAATGTCCTCGTGCGACGGCGACGCGGGATGTGCTGACATCTCCATGTCCGCCCGGCGGGGTATTCCCTGCTTATTCCGCTTTGCGACCGATGTCCAGGCAGCGTCAAGGTCATCTCAATCCCTGATCGGCTGAGGGTGGACCGGCTTCGTCACGCCGGCCTGCCCGGACAGCGACCCTTCGCCGCGCGATGCGACCCCCGCCATGTCGGCGGACAGGCCGTCGCCGTGTAGGTTTCTGGGTAAAGGGTGTAACCGTGACTTTGATGTTGTTCCCCCCCCACCTTGCCGAACTGCCACCGGCTGTCGGCATCATCATCGGATTGGTCATTGGCATCGTCGGCGCGATTGTCGCCGGCAAGTTCCTCGGTGCGCGCTTTCTGAGCAATGCCCGACGCGACGCCGAGGAAATCCTCCGTCGCTGCCGCCAGGAAGGAGAAACGCTTCGCAAACAGATCGAACTGGACTCCCGCAACGAACTGGCCCGACGACGCGAGGAATTTGAACGCGATACCGACAAGACCCGCGACGAACTGAAGGAAACCGAACGCCGCGTCCAGAAACGCGAGGACAACCTCGACCGCAAACTCGACGTCCTGACCACCAAGGAACGCTACCTCGACGAACTCGACGGCAAGATCAAGGACCGGGAAAAGGTCGTCGCCGCCAAGGAAGCCGACCTCGACCGTCTCGTCCAGGAACGCCGGGAGATGCTCGACAAGACCCGCGACGAACAGAAACAGGTTCTGCTTCGCCTGAGCAACCTGTCCGAGGAGGAGGCGAAAAAGGAAGCCCTCAAGGTCGTCGAAACGGAAGTCCAGCACGAGGCGTCGCGCATCATCCAGCGGACCACGCAGCTTGCGGAGGAGGAAGCCAAGGACAAGGCGCTGAAGATCACCCTGCAGGCGATCCAGCGGTACGCCAGCGAGCACACCGCCGACTCGACGGTGACCGCGATCGCGATCGCCAGCGACGACATGAAGGGCCGGGTCATCGGCCGCGAAGGTCGCAACATCCGCGCGTTCGAGAAAGCCACCGGAGCCGACGTCATCGTGGACGACACCCCCGGCGTGGTCGTGGTGTCCTGCTTCGATCCGATCCGTCGCGCCATCGCCGCCGAAGCGTTGAGCAAGCTGCTGGAAGACGGCCGCATCCATCCCTCCCGCATCGAGGAAATCGTCGAGCAGATCGGCAAGGAAATGCAGGAACGCATCGTCCGCTTCGGCAAACAGGCGGCGATCGAGGCCAACGTGCAGGGCCTGCATCCGAAGATCATCGAAATGATCGGCCGGCTGCACTACCGCACCAGCTACGGCCAGAACATCCTGCGCCATTCCCTCGAAGTCGCCTACCTGTCGCAGGTCATCGCCGACGAACTGGGCCTCGACGGCACGCTCGCCCGGCGCTGCGGCCTGCTGCACGACATCGGCAAGGCCATGGACCACGAAGTCGAAGGCGGACACCCGCAGATCGGCATGGACTTCTGCAAGAAGCTCGGCGAACGCGAGGAAGTCCTCAACGCCATCGGCGGCCACCACAACGACATCCCCTCCATCAGCTACTACACGCCCATCGTCATGGCGTCCGACGCCATCAGCGGCGCGCGCCCCGGCGCGCGGCGCGAAACGCTGGAAAAATACATCAAACGCCTCGAACAGCTCGAGGATATCGCGATGGGCATGAAGGGGGTCCGCCAGGCGTTTGCCATCCAGGCCGGACGGGAAGTCCGTGTCATCGTCGATCCCGAACAGGTCGACGACGCCAACTGCCTCTACATCGCCCGCGACATCGCCAAACGGGTCAGCGACGAGATGACCTTCCCCGGCGAAATCCGCGTCACCGTGCTGCGGGAAATGCGGACGGTAGAATATGCCCGCTAAAAAAAGCCGCGAACAGTCGCCAATGGAACCCTGAACGGCCATGGAGCAATGAAGAATGTCCAAATCCGAATGACGAATGACACGAAGAGGGACGCCCATGGATGAGTACGGCACTCCGTGCGAATCCATGGGATCGCCAGGTTCGTCATTCGGATTTGGGCATTCGGGCATTGACCCCATATGCCGCTTGCTCAACCGGAATCGCATCCCCCTTACAAGGAGTCCTTTGTGACCCACCACCATTGTGTTCTGAGTGTGATCGCGGCGATGGTTCTTTCGTCAGCCGCACTGGCCGCTGACGCGCCGGCGACGCCGGCCCCGGCCACGGCGACGCCGGCCGCGACGGATGCCGCCGCCAAGCCGGAATCCGCCATCCAGCGCGCCAGCTACGGCTTCGGCATGGGCATCGGCATGCAGATGAAGCAGGAAGGCCTCGAACTGGACATCGCCCAGTTCGTCCGCGGCATCTCCGACGCGCTCGCCGGCCGGCAACCCGTCCTGACCCAGGAGGAAATCCAGCAGGCGGTCATGGCGATCCAGGAAGAAACGATGAAGAAGCGGGCCGCCGACGGCGACAACAACCAGAAGGCCGCGGACGCTTTCCTCGCGGAAAACGCCAAGAAGGAAGGCGTCAAGACCACCGCCTCAGGCCTCCAGTACATCGTCGTCAAGGAAGGCGAAGGCAAAACCCCCACCCCGAGCGATTTCGTCGAAGTCCACTACCGCGGCACGCTGCTGAGCGGCAAGGAGTTCGACAGCTCCATCCAACGCGGCAAGCCGGCGCAGTTCAAGCTCGACGGCGTCATCCCCGGCTGGACCGAAGGCCTGCAACTGATGAAAGAAGGCGGCAAGATGAAGTTCTACATCCCGCCCAAGATCGGCTACGGCCAGCGCGGCGCGGGCAACATCATCCCCGCCAACTCCCTGCTGGTCTTCGACGTCGAACTGCTCAAAGTCCTCGGTCCCAACGATCCGAACGCGGCGCCGGAAGCTGCGGAAGCACCCCATGCCCCGGAAACCCCGGAAGCCGGGAAGTAATCCGGCAACAACGCGCGGGCGGTTCGCCCGCGGCTGACACGGAGACATCGAACGAGGCGCGGGTCATGGAGGCCCGCGCCTTTTTCATTGCGCCGCGACGTTGACCTCATATGACATGCTGGTGGTCGCGTCCGTGCCGCGGAAGGTTCCGCTCAGACACGCGGCGTCTTCGGGGTTGACCCCCGCCGCCAGTGCCACGTGACGGTCCACCACCGCCAGGCCGTTGGTCGGATCGAATCCCCGCCATCCCGCGCCGGGCAGGTACGCCTCACACCAGGCATGAAGTTCGTGATTCATCGGACCCTGGCTGTGGACGTAACCACTGACGAATCTCGCGGGCAGACCGGCAGCGCGGACGGCGTCGATCATCAGCACCGCCTGGTCGCGGCACGCGCCTTCGCCCTGCAGCAGCGTCTGCCTTGCGGACAGCGGCGGGCCGACGTCGCGCAGCACATTGCGTACCCCCTGGCACAGCCGCTGCGTCAGCGTCGTCAGAAACGGCAGCGTTCGGTTGTCCGCCTGTCTCAAACAATCCGCGACCAGATCATCCACGCACGAAGCCGGCTCACTTCGCGTGGCATACGGAATCAGCGCCGCCGGGATGTGGACGGGCAACGTCTGTTCCTCGTCGCTGAGCAGGAAATCAAACGGATTGTCCCGCAGCGTATGGACGGAGGATTGCGTGCGGATGCTGATCGCGTCGGTTTGGCAGGCAAACCATATCCGGCGCGCGGCGTTGCCGTCGAGATCGATGCTGTCGCTGACTCCCGCCGGCGTTGGCGAAAGGGTCTGCGAGAATCGCAGCACGGTCTGCGCGGCGTCGGATCGCGGGCGCAGACGCAACGTCGTCGGCTCCAGGAACACCGGCCGGCTGTAGCGGTACGTCAGCACGTGCGTGATGTGCAGGATCATGAAGTCCGTCCGGGGCTGGCGATGGCGTCGTCGCCGCAGCGCAGTTTCATTTCCACCAGGGCGGTCTTCACCCATTCCGAAGGCAGATCCCGCACGAGGCCTCGGATTTTCCCGTTCCACCATTCGCTGACCGGCAACAGGTCCGTCCGCTCGTAGCGGTGCTCGTACATGCGGTAGTAGCCCCGCTTGTACATCACCATATCAAGCGGAAAGTCCACGTCGGTGGCGCTGGTGCGCGTGGCGTCGAAGGCGACGTAGCCGATCTTGATGGCCTGCTCCAGCGAGCTTTCATAGCGCAGCGCGCGGTCGAGCAGCGGCTTGCCGTAGCTCGTTTCGCCGATGATGCAATACGGTGTGCCGCGGGAGATTTCGATCCAGTTGCCTTCCGGGTAGATCAGGTAGAGCGTGTGTTCCTTGTCGTTCTCGAACTGACCGCCGACGATGGCGTAGAGGTTGAACGCCAGGCCGGCCTCGACGAGCGATTCCTTGTCCTCCCTGGCCACGCGGCGAACCTGCTGGCCGAAGGCGTTGACCGCCTTGTACAGCCGGTCGAAATCCGCGTCGGCCGACTCGATGACTTCATTGAAATAGGTCACCGCCTTGTCCCGCACGGAACGCAGGCCGCTGGTCATGAGAAACATCGCGTGCCGGCCCGTGTGATGGACGGAGAGTTTGCGGGCGGTGGAATGCTCCGTACCGCTGGTGACGCGGGTATCCGCGATGGCCACCAGCCCCTCCTCGACTTTCATCGCCAGACAGAACGTCATGCGCCATCCTTCCACGGCGGGCAATATCCCTGATCGCCGCAAAGCCCGGCAAAGGGTAGGCGGGATGCAGCCGAACGTGCAAGCGATAGAAACGCCCCATGTCCAAATCCGAATGTCGAATGATTTGACACTGCAATCGTTTCATCATTCGGATTTGGAGCTTCGGTCATTCCCGCCCCAAGGCAACCCGTGGAAGCTGACTCGTCCATGTTACGCCTCCACCGGCTGCAGGGCGAAAAAGGTCTGGAAGATGGCGTCACCGACGTTGTTGAGTTGCAACTGGAAACGGTCGAGCCGCTCGTGCAGGCCGCCGGCAATCAGGTCTTCCACGCCGGCGTAGTCCAGTTCCGCGAGAAGCCGGCCCAATCGCTGCTCGGCCGCGTTGCGGAACGCGCCCGTCGGCGTGCCCGTGATCTCGTGCAGGCTCTGCTCCGCGCCGTTGACGCAGTGCCGCATCGCACGCGGAAACTGCCGGTCCAAAACCATGAACTCCACCACCTTCTCCGGCGTCAGCACCCGGTACTGTTTCCGGTACATCTCCAGGGCGCTGGCGCTTTTGAGCAACGCGCTCCACTGGATCGAATCGTACGGCGTGCCCACATAATCCGGCGTCGGCAACAGGATGAAATACTTCACATCCAATATCCGCGACGTCTTGTCCGCACGCTCGATCAGCCGGCCCATCCGCGCGAAATGCCAACTCTCGTTCCGCGACATCGTCGTGTCCGTCAGCCCGCAGAACAGGTGGCTGGCTATCTTCACCGATGCATAGAAATCATGTGGATCGTTCTGCGCGCAGGCGGGAGCGCGGGCGTCGCGGATCATCAGATGCGCCATGTTGAGCTGTTCCCACATCTCCGACGAAATCGCTTCCCGCACGGACCTTGCGTTCTCCCGCGCATGCCAGAGGCACGAGAGGATGGAGTTGGGATTGTCCCGGTCGAACGTGAGAAACTGGCGGACATTGGCTTCCGTCGCCGCGTCGTACTTGAGGAAGAACGCTTCGCGGTCGCCGCCGACATCAATGAGCGGCCCCCACTGGCCCCCGGCCCCGCCCCCGGTTAGGCCCCCGGTTAGGCCCTCGGCAGTTCCATGATTCATCGGCGTGCCCGGCAGATCGAGCATCAGGTTCAGGTTCACGTCGATGAATCGCGCGATGCTCTCCGCCCGCTCCACGTAGCGGCTCATCCAGTAGATGGCGTTGGCGACCCTGCTGAGCATGAAGGCATTTCCGCGGGAAAATCCCTTAGTTCCGTCGATCCGTTACACCGACCAGTCCGGCTCGTCGGCCAGCACCCACGTGTCCTTGCTGCCGCCGCCCTGGGAGCTGTTGACCACGAGCGAACCTTTCTTCAGGGCCACGCGGGTCAGACCTCCGGGCAGCACCCAGACTTTTTCCCCGTACAAGATGAACGGCCTGAGGTCCACGTGCCGGCCTTCCAGATGGTCGTCCACGATCACCGGCGCCCGCGAAAGGCCCAGCGTGGGCTGGGCGATGTAATTCCGCGGATTGTCCGTGATTTTCGCGGCGAACTCCGCCCGCTGCTCCTTCGTGCTGCGCGGGCCGATGAGCATGCCGTACCCGCCGGACTCGTTGACGGCCTTGACCACGAGCTGGTCCAGGTTCGCCAGCACGTGCTGGCGCTGCGCGTCGTCGCGGCAGATGTAGGTCTGCACGTTGGGGAGAATGGCGTCCTGATCGAGGTAGTAGCGGATGATCCGCGGGACGTAGGCGTAGATGGCCTTATCGTCGGCGATGCCGGTTCCCGGCGCGTTGGCCAGGGCGACGCGGCCGGCGCGGTAGACGTCCATCAGGCCCGGCACGCCGAGCATGGAATCCGGCCGAAAGGCGTGGGGATCGAGAAAATCGTCGTCAATCCTGCGGTAAATCACGTCCACGCGCTCGAAGCCCCGGGTCGTGCGCATCCACACGTGGCCGTCGCGGACGACCAGGTCGCCGCCCTCGACCAGTTCCACGCCCATCTGCTGAGCGAGAAACGAATGCTCGAAGTACGCCGAGTTGTACCGGCCCGGCGTCAGCACCACGATGGTGGGCGACGCGCTGAGCTTGCGACCGATGTGGGTCAGCGTCTCGAACAATCGCGTGGGATAATCGTCCACCGGCCTGACGTGCGAGGCGTCAAACGCGCGGGGAAATGTCCGCTTGAGCAACTGCCTGTTGGCCAGCACATAGCTGACGCCGGAGGGACATCGCATGTTGTCCTCCAGCACGTAGAACTGGCCGTCGGCGCTGTCGCGGACGAGGTCGGTTCCGGTGATGTGGCACCAGACGCCGCCGGGCGGATGGAGGTCGTGGCACTGCTGGCGGAAGGTGGCACTGGAATACAGCATGTCGGCGGGGACGACGCCGTCGCGGACGATCTTACGTTCGTGGTAGACGTCATCGAGGAACAGATTGAGCGCGGTGATGCGCTGAACCAGCCCGGCTTCGATCTGCCGCCAGGTGCCGGCTTCGACCACGCGGGGCACGATGTCGAACGGCCAGATTTTCTCCGTGCCTTCGTCGTGGCCATACACGGTGAAGGTGATGCCGAGGTTGAGCAGAGCCGCCTCGGCCGCCTTCTGCCGACGTTCAAGATCGCCGTCGGGCATGTTCAACATGCGATCGAACAGGAGCTTCGATCCGGCGCGCGGCAGCCCCGCGACGTCGAACATCTCATCGTAAAACCCATCAAGCTGGTAATGGTTCAGGTCCATGTCCGGCAACACCGGAGAATGGTATGCAAAGACTGAGCCAGAACCCGAAAACCCGCGTCACATCAAGGCAGTCGCGCGGAAAACAGGCAATGCCGCCGGGACAACGCGGCGCGATGCGCAGGTATTCGGCATGCGAACATCAGCGAACCTTCGGCCTGCTGCCCCCGGCGACCATCTTCAGAGCCAGACGCGGGCTGACGGCGCGGATGATGTCGATCATGCGATAGGCGCGGGGAACGTAGGTCGCCAGACGAGGCCGATCCAGCAGACGGACGATCCGCTGCGCCACCAGCGAAGCGGAGAGGCCATGGCGACGGATCTGATGCTGAAGATTGGCGTAGCTGGGATCGTCGAAGAATTCCGTGCGCACGACACCGGGCAGAACGTAGCTGAAGTGGACGCCCGATCCCTGGTGTTCGCAGGCCAGGGATTGCGTGAGGGTGATGAGGGCGGCTTTGGCGGCGGCGTAAGGGCCGTGACCATAGGGACCGAATGCGGCGGAGATGGAGGCGATGTTGATGATGTGGCCTCGGCGGTTGGCGAGCATAGCGGGCAGCGTGGCGCGGATGATCGCGGCCGGGGCGCGGTAGAGCACCTGCCAGAGCTGATCCGACTCCGCGGACGTGGTGTCGAGGAAGGGTTTGTACAGCCCGTAGCCGGCGTTGTTGAAGACGATGTCCGGCTTGCCGTATTCGGCGAAGATGTCCCTGAGCCGGCCATCCAGTGATGTAGGGTCGGACAGGTCCAGTTGCACGCCCACGCAGGGCGCGACGTTGGACAACTCGCTGGCGAGCAGATTCAGGCGATCCATCCGGCGGGCGACGAGAATCGTGCGGCAACCCCGCATCGCCAGCAGACGGGCGACCTCCGCCCCGATCCCGCTGGAGGCGCCCGTGACCAGCGCCACCGGCTGAATGTCCGTGATGTTGCGTCCCATGCTGTCCCGCTTTCAACTTTCGCAAAAACCCCGACGGTTATGTTAACGTACCATGGCGTTCACATGGATGTGCCCATGCCCCACAACCAAGTCATGCTGTTCTCCACGTTCGAACCCAGCGGCGACGCGCTGGCGGCTGGAGTGATCGCCCGTTTGAAACAGCTTCGGCCCGATCTGACCGTCTACGCGCTGGGCGGTCCCCGCATGGCCGCGGCTGGCGCGGTGGTGATCGAGCAGACCACGCAGCACGCCGCGATGTCGCTGGAGACCGTGAAACAAGCCTGGGCGCACCATCAGCGTCTGGGCCGGCTGAACACATGGCTCAAGGATCATCGCATCGACATGCTGGTTCCCGTGGACAGCCCGGCGGCGAACTGGTCCATCTGCGCGGCGGTGCGGAAACAGCAGCCGCACGCGGGCATTGTTCATCTGGTGATGCCCCAACTGTGGGCGTGGGGAAGCTGGCGCATCAGGCGATTGCGACGGCTGACGGATCATGTGCTCTGTCTCCTGCCCTTTGAGCCGGACTGGCTGACCATCCGCGGCGTGGAAGGGACGTTCGTGGGCCATCCCGTCTTCGACCCCGCCTGCCACGCGCCCGGCAGCGAATCGGAAGCAAAATCCCTGCCGGACGCGCATCCCCGCCTCGCCCTGCTGCCCGGCTCCCGCACCGGGGAAATCCGCAAGAACTGGGGCACGATGCTCGACACGTTTGCGTTGCTCAAAGCCCGCCATCCGCAACTGGAAGCCGTGGTCGCGGCGCTCGATGATCGGCTGTCGAAGATGATTCAGGACATTGCCCGCGAGCGAGGCCGCGACGCACTGTGGTCGCGGGGCCTGACACTGGCCATCGGCCAGACGCCGTCCGTGCTGCGCTGGTCCGACGCGGTACTGGTGGCCTCCGGAACCGCCACGCTGCAGGTCGCCGCCATGGGCAAGCCGATGGTCGCCATGTACAACGCAAGCTGGCTCGGTTACCAGTTCGCCAAAGCGTTTTTGCTGAGCACCACCACATTCACGCTGCCGAACCTCATCGGCGAGGGACTGAAGTTGGGCCGGGTGATTCCCGAGTTTGTGCCGCACCACGGCAACCCGCAACCGCTGGCTGATGCGTTGACGCCGCTGCTTACCAACCCGGTCGCGCACACGCACCAGGTCAATCTGCTGCGCCAGGTTGCCGCGCCGTTCGACGGCAAAGTGTTTTCGCATCTCTCCGCGGAAAGGCTGCTGAGCAGACTGGGTTGAGATGCATCGGGTTCATGCCGGATGCAGGGGTGCAACGCAGATTTCCGCGACGCCGCAAGCGGCGGGGACAAGACAGCCCGCGGCGCGGGGTCGCGGGCGTGAGGTTGTCGCGGGTTGTGCGGTCGTTTGGTTCAGCGGGGTTCGTAGCTGAAGGACTGGCCACCGATGGTGGCTTCGTACATCAGGCCACCCTGGGCGATAGTGAAGACGAGGACGCCGTTCTCGTAGTCGGCGGTGGCGGACGCACCGGCTTTGGCGGCCACGGCGGAAGCCTGGGCGGAAAAGGCAAGTTTGCCGTCCTTGAAGGTCTGCATCGCCAAGGCGTCCTGGAAGAAAATCACCTGACTGTAGACCTGCCCGCCAAGCTGGAAGCCGAGCGTGCCCTGGGAGAGGTCGCAGTAGCCGACCATGGTTCCCTTTTCGTAGACCTCGCCTCGTCCATACGCGCCACCGATGCCGATGCCGCCCTTGCCCACGCCGGGGAAAACGGCATAACCCCATGCGGTCGAGAAGCGTTCGGTCATGCCGGGATCCTGCGCCTTGAACCGCTCGATGGTGGCCTGGACTTCATCGTGCAGACGATTGCGATCGACGGTGCTGGTCGGCGCCGTTTCGCACCCCGCCAGCAGCAGCGCCATCGCAGCCAGGCTCCACAGACATCGTTGCGTATGCATGTTCAATCTCCTTCAAAGAACCCCTTGCGGGGCGTTGACCCCAAACACGCTCATGGTCATGCTATGCCCGGAACTCGGGAAGAATCGACCCGAAGCCTGACCTGAACATCATAAGAACTTCAGACCCTGGTTGTCTTGTGCAAGGGAATGCCGCATGTCCAAGGGAAGCCCGCTGATCGGCATCACGGTGGACAACCGCGAGAACCGGCGAGAGAGCGGCACATACGAATCCGCCGTGGCCTACAGCCAGGCCATGGCGGCCCTCGGCGCG
>JADLAP010000076.1 GCA_020848195.1 Phycisphaeraceae bacterium | reverse complement strand
CCGGAAGCGTGAGCGACGGCCCCAAGAGTCGCCCATTGCCCGAACGAGCCGGAAGCGTAAGCGACGGCCCTCCGACGACGACCATCATCGGTCATGCGCGGGAGGACCGTCGCTCACGCTTCCGGCTCGTTCGGGTAGCGAGCACTTTCGGGCTTCCGGGGGCCGTTGCTTACGCTTCCGGCTCGTTGCGATGGGCCATGGAACTGAAATATCAAACGGCTTGCTTGACGCATGAACACGTGACCTCTACCATCCGAAGCGATTTTGAGTAATCAAATTACTTTTGCATGGTCTTTCAAAATATCAGCGGCCCTCAATATGGGGAAAGGCGACGAATTGATGATGTGTCAGAGCAAACCCGTTTCGCGCCGGCGAACTTGGCGCAAAGCATGTACGGCAGCGGCATGCCTGGGGGTATGGGCAGGAATCCTGACGACGCTCACAGGTTGCGACGATCAACCCCCGGCCACCGCGTCCAACATGGCCAGACCCAGGCGCGTGGTGACGACCTTCACCATCCTGCAGGACATGGCGCAGAATGTGGCAGGCGACAAGGCGATTGTCGAGTCGATCACCAAGCCGGGCGCGGAGATTCACGAGTCCGAACCGACGCCTCTGGACATCGTCAAGGCGCAGTCGGCCGACCTGGTGCTGCGCAACGGCATGGGGCTGGAGCGCTGGTTCGAGAAGTTCATGTCGAGCATCCGGGCCGTGCCCAGCGTCGATCTCAGCGACGGCATCGAGCCGATCGGCATCGGTGAAGGGCCGTACAACGGCAAGCCGAATCCGCATTCCTGGATGTCCCCGAAAAACGCGCTGATCTACGTGGAGAACATCCGCAAGGCGCTGACGGAGATGGACCCGGCCAACGCGCCGGCGTACAGCGCCAACGCCGCGGCTTACGCGGAGAAGATCAAAGCCATCGACGAGCCGCTCCGCGCCAAGCTGTCGGAAATCCCGCGGGAGCGGCGATGGCTGGTGACTTCGGAGGGCGCGTTTTCCTCTCTGATCCGCGACTACCAGATGAAGGAGCTGTTTCTCTGGCCGGTCAACGCGGACGAGGAGGGCACGCCGCGGCAGATTCAGAAGGTGATGGACACGGTTCGCCAACACAAGATTCCCGTCTGCTTTTCGGAGAGCACGATCAGCGACAAGCCGATGCGTCAGGTCTGCCGGGAGACCGGAGCCAGATACGGCGGGCTGCTGTACGTCGATTCGCTGACGGGGGAGGACGGCGAAGCGCCGACGTATCTGCTCATGTTGACGCACAACGCCGACACGATTGTCGAAGGATTCCGCGAGCCAAAGTGACATGACGAACACAGACACGCCTATCGACCTGACGATCCGCAATGTGACGGTGGCCTACAACAACGGGCATGTGGCGTTGCGCGACGCCGGATTTCAACTGCTTCCGGGGACGATCTGCGCCCTGGTGGGCGTCAACGGCAGCGGGAAGTCCACGTTGTTCAAGGCGATCATGGGTTTCGTCCGGCCGGTGCGGGGGGAAGTGAGCATCGCCGGCGGCACGGTGCGGGCGGCACATCGTCGCAACTGGGTGGCTTACGTGCCGCAGTCGGAGGAAGTGGACTGGACGTTTCCGGTCAGCGTATGGGATGTGACGCTGATGGGCCGGTACGGCCGGATGAATTTCCTTCGCATCCCCAGCCGGCAGGACAAGGAGATCGCTCTGCGAAGCCTGGAGCGCGTGAACATGGCGGAATACCGCGACCGGCAGATCGGCGAACTCTCCGGCGGCCAGAAGAAGCGGGTGTTCCTGGCGCGGGCCTTGGCGCAGCAGGGCAGGATCATGCTGCTGGATGAGCCGTTCACGGGGGTGGATGTCCAGACCGAAGCCGCGATCATCGACCTGCTGCGCCAGTTGCGCGACGAAGGCCACATCATGCTGGTTTCCACGCACGATCTGGGTTCCGTGCCGGAGTTCTGCGATCAGGTGGTGATCCTGAACCGGACCGTGCTGGCGTCAGGCCCCACGGCGACGACCTTCACGGAAGCCAACCTGGTCCGCGCCTTCGGCGGGGCGCTGCGCAATCTTCGTCTGGACCACACGGACGCGCCGAACGAGAGGGTTCACGAACTGCACGTGCTGACGGACGACGAAGGCGCGGTGGTCTTCGATCATGATGGCCGCACCGCCCGCGTCCGGGAAACCGCGGAACGGAGCGGGGCATGATCGACCATCTTCTGGTTCCGTTCCACTACGAGTACATGGTCAAGGCCATGCTCGTCAGCGGATTCCTCGGCGGCGTCTGCGCGCTGCTGTCCTGTTTCATCACGCTCAAGGGCTGGTCGCTGCTGGGCGACGCGCTGTCGCACGCGATCGTGCCCGGCGTGGCGCTGGCGCATATCGTGGGGCTGCCCTTCTCCCTCGGCGCGGTGATCAGCGGCCTGCTGGCGGCGATGACCATGGGCTACATCGGGCAGCGCACGCGCATCCGCGAGGATGCCGTCATCGGCATCGTCTTCACCACCTTCTTCGCCGCCGGCGTGCTGCTGATTTCACTCTATCCCAGCAATATCAGCCTCAAAACCATCGTCTTCGGCAACATCCTGGGCATCGCCAACGCGGACATCGCGCAATCGGCGATCATCTCCGCGATCACCCTGCTGGTCCTCGGCCTGAAATGGCGCGATCTGCTGCTGTTCTGCTTCGATCCCAACCAAGCTCGCGCGGCGGGGTTGAACACGACCGTGCTGCGGATGACGCTGCTGACCCTGCTGGCGGCGACGGCCGTGGCGGCGCTCCAGGCCGTCGGAGCCTGCCTTGTCATCGCCATGCTCGTCACCCCCGGCGCAACAGCCTATCTCCTGACCGACCGCTTCGGTCGCATGATGGGCATCGCTTCGCTCATGGGCGTGCTGACCTCGACCCTCGGCGCATACCTGAGCTACTACCTCAACGGCTCCACCGGCGGCTGCATCGTCGTCCTGCAGACGCTGCTGTTCCTGCTGGCGCTGTTCTTCGCGCCCCGGCACGGCGTGATCGCGGGCCGCATTCAGGCCCGGAAATCCGCGGAAATGCCGCGGATCGACGATCCTTTCCCCGCCGCGGCCCCGGAGACGTCGCCATGATCGCCTATCTGCTCGAACCGCTCCAGTACGGCTTCATGCTCCAGGCCATGCTCGTGGCGGCGGTCATCGGCGCGGTCTGTGCCGTGCTGTCCTGTTACCTCGTCCTCAAGGGCTGGTCGCTGATGGGCGACGCCGTGTCCCATGCGGTGCTGCCCGGCATCGTGCTGGCGTACATCGTGAACCTGCCATTGGCGCTTGGCGCGTTTGCCGCGGGCATGCTTTGCGCCGGGTCCACCGGGTGGATCAAATCCCACAGCCGGATCAAGGAAGACACCATCATGGGCGTCGTCTTCACCGGGCTTTTCGCCCTCGGCCTGGTGATGTTCACATGGGTTCAGACCGACGTACACCTGAACCACATCCTCTTCGGCAGCCTGCTGGGCATCGAACGCCACGACATGATCCAGGCGCTGCTGGCGGCAGGCGTGACACTGGGCATCGTGCTGGCCAGGCGAAAAGACCTGCTGCTGCTGCTGTTTGACGCCAATCAGGCCCGGGCCATCGGACTCAACACCGCCTTGCTGCACTACCTGCTGCTGGCGCTGCTGTCGGCGACCATCGTGGCGGCGCTCCAGGCGGTGGGCATCATCCTCACCGTCGCCATGCTGGTGACGCCCGGTTGCACGGCCCTGCTGCTGACCGACCGTTTTGACCGGATGCTGACGATCGCCGCCTGCAGCGCCGCCGCCAGCGCCATGCTCGGCGCGTATGCGAGCTATTTCCTCAACGGCGCCACCGGCGCGTGCATCGTCCTGGTCCAGGCCGGCTTCTTCGCCGCCGCGCTGCTCCTGGCCCCCAGACATGGCCTGCTCGCGCGGCGACGGCTCGTGCATCGCCTTGACGCCGGATCGCCGCCGCGTTATTGGTGATACATGGAAAACAACCTCAACAAGATCATTTGCGAAGGCATCACGTTCGACGACGTGCTGCTGCTGCCCGCCCGCAGCGACCTCGTTCCCGCGCAGACCGATGTCTCCACCCGGCTGACCAAGCGCATCCGGCTGAACATCCCCCTGCTCTCAGCCCCGATGGACACCGTCACCGAAGCGTCGCTGGCCATCGCGCTGGCGCAGGAAGGCGGCCTCGGCGTCATCCACAAAAACCTCTCCGTCGAGCAGCAGGTCCGCGAGGTGCTCAAGGTCAAGCGCTCGGCCAACGGCATCATCACCGATCCGCTCGTCCTGCCTCCGCATGTCCCCGTCAGCGAAGCCCGCCGGGTCATGCGGGAACAGAATGTCTCCGGCGTCCCCATCACCGAGGACGGCAAACCCAACGGCAAGGTCGTCGGCATCCTCACCCGCCGCGATCTCAAGTTCCTCCCCGACATCGATCAGCCCATCCGCGACGTGATGACCCGCGAACGCCTGATCACCGCGCCGCCGACGACCACGCTGGAACAGGCGGAAAAAATCCTCAACCAGAACAAGGTCGAAAAGCTGCTGCTCGTGGACAAGGACATGCGGCTGACGGGCTTGATCACCATCCGCGACATCGACAAGCTGGAGCAGTTCCCGCTGGCGTGCCGGGACGCGCGAGGCCGGCTTCGCGTAGGCGCGGCTGTGGGCGTACACCAGGTGGACCGCGTCGAAGCCCTGATCCGCGCCGACGTGGACCTCATCGTCGTGGACACCGCCCATGGCCACAGCAAGAACGTCATCGACACCGTCAGAGCCGTCAAGGCCAAGTACGACATCGACGTCATCGCGGGCAATATCGCCACGGAACAGGGCGCGATGGAGCTGATCGAAGCCGGGGCGGACGCGGTGAAGGTCGGCATCGGGCCAGGCTCGATCTGCACGACCCGCATCGTCTCCGGCGTCGGCGTGCCACAGATCACCGCCGTGATGAACGCCTGCAAAGCCGCGGCGAAACACGACATTCCCATCATCGCCGACGGCGGCATCCGCCACAGCGGCGACATCACCAAGGCCCTGGCGGCCGGGGCCAGCGCGGTGATGCTCGGCTCGCTCTTCGCCGGACTCGACGAATCCCCGGGCGAAATGATCATCCACATGGGTCGCCGGTACAAGACGTACCGCGGCATGGGATCCGAAGGCGCGATGATGGCCGGCTCGGCGGATCGCTACCGCCAGTCCGGAACCGCGCCGCGCAAGCTCGTGCCCGAAGGCGTGGAAGGCCGGGTGGCGTATCGCGGACCGCTGTCCGACTTCGTGTATCAGATCGTCGGCGGCCTGCGCGCCGGCATGGGCTACTGCGGCACACAGACCATCGACGAACTGCGCCAGAACGCCCGCTTCTGCCGCATCAGCGGCGCGGGACTGACGGAAAGCCATCCGCACAACATCACCATCACCAAGGAAAGCCCGAACTACACGGTGGAATACCGCGGGGATGAGTAGTCGGGGGAACGCCGGGGGCGTCCCGACGAAACTGGGGATGTGACAGGGGTTCCAGGTTTCCGCGACGCCGCAAGCGGCGAATGTCACAGCGTCAGCACGGTGATTTTCGTGTTGGTATAGATGCACAGTTCGCCGGCGATGGTCATGGCGTGCTGGACGATCTGTTCGGGGGATTGCTGCGTATGCTGCACGAGGGCGCGGGCGGCGGCAGTGGCGTAAGCGCCTCCGGAGCCGACGGCGACGATGCCGTCGGTCGGCTCGATCACGTCGCCGGAGCCGGAGACGAGCAGGCTGCACGAGCGGTCGGCGACGACGAGCAGGCTCTGCAGGCGGCGGAGCATACGGTCGGTGCGCCAGAGCTTGGCCAGTTCGATCGCGGCTTTTTTGATGTTGCCCGGCGAATCCTTGAGTTTGGTTTCAAACCGTTCAAGCAGGGCAAAAGCGTCGGCCGCGCTGCCGGCGAAGCCGAGCAGCACGCCGGCGTTGTCCGCGCCGCCTTCGGGCAGACGGCGGACCTTCACCGCGTCGGCCTTGGCGACCACGTGCTGCATGGTGACCTGTCCATCGCCGCCGATCGCCAGATCCCGACCGCGGCGGACGCTCAGAATCGTCGTGGCGTGAAAGGGTGATGTCGTCATGCCAGGATTGTACGGCAGATGACGATCACGGGATGGACTGGCAGGTGTAACGCTGAAAGCTCATCGACGGCGACCAATACTCCGGGAGCAGGCCGGCCTTGCGCTTCAGGTGCGACAGGAAATCGCGGGGATCGGGAAGCTGCTCCCACACGGCGGGCAGGAACGTGGCGCGATAGCCGCCGTCGGCGAGGATCAGGCCATCGACGTTGGGACGAAGCTGCCGCAGCAGGTCCGCTTCGTCGGCGACCGTCATTGGCTGCGCAGGGTTGAGAATCGACAGATGAAAATCCAGCAGGACCAGTTCCGCCACCGTCACCGGCGGAAAACGAGGATCACGAAATGCCGCGGCGAAGGCGTTGGCTGCCACATCTTCCGCCAGCGGCCGAGTGGCGCGGAGCGAGCCGATGCAGCCGCGAAGACGATGATCGATGTGCAGCGTGACGAAGCTCGCACCGGGCTGGCACAACGGCTGAGGCAATTCCGCCGGATTCACGCGCATGACCGCCCCGGTGTGAAGCCCCTGCGCGACGACATCGGAAGCGAGTTGCAGCAACATGCGGCCATGGTCGGGAGCAAGGGCGTCGGTTTCATCCATGACAAGCTCCACGGAAAGGAGGTCCCGATGCTACCGGGCATGGCGCGGGCGTCAAGACAGTGCATGAAGATACACTGATGGCGTGATGCCAGACTCATCGCCAATCCACGGCCGGCTGATTCGTGTGGCGTGCATCGTCCTCGGCGCGTTGGTGCTGGCGGCGGCGTATGGACCTGCGATGGTCGGCCACATCAAGTTCGCCCTGAATCCCTATGTCATCAACGACGACGCGAGGCAGCAGATCTGGCCGATGCTGGAATATCGCGGCGAAACCGCTTTTGCGCACGACGAAATCGCGCGGTACTACCTCGACTGTCTGCCGGTGGGATATCAGGCGGTGTACCGGCTGACTTCGGTCTGGTGGGATCCTCGGGATGTCAGCAAGCTGCTGCCGTATGCGATGTGGCTGGCGACGCTGGCGGGGGTGGCGACGGCCAGTCGGCGTTTGTCGGGAGGATTCGGCGCGTGGTTCAGCGTGGCGTTGTGCCTGGGCGCGGGCGTGGTGCTGGAACGCTGCACGGGTGGATTGCCGCGTGGATTTGGCTTTCCAATCCTCGCGTGGATGGCGGCGGCGCTGGTCTATGGCCGGGCCGATCTGCTGCTGGCGCTGACGGCCTGCGCGGGTGCGTTCTATCCCGTCACCGGCGTGATCGGCGGCGCGATGTCGATGTTGCTGCTGGTCTTGCCGGGTCGTGATCGAGGCCAGGCGGCGACATGGTCATGGCGACGGCGAGGCGCGACGCTGGCGCTGGTCGGCGCGTTGGCGGTGCTGGGCGTATGGCCTGCGATGCAGGGAACGAAGGCGTATGGCCGGGCGATCGGGCCGCATGATTTGACGGCATTTCCCGAAGCCGGGCCGGGCGGGCGCTACGACTTCGGCGACTATCCGCCGTATCCGGGTTATGCGCATGACGCCCTCGCCGCGTGGACGACGACGCTGATGTCACCCGGCCGATCGTGGGGGCCGCTGACGCCCTGGCTTCGCGCGGAACATCGTGGCGTCAGCGTGGCGGGCGCGATGCTGACGGCGATCACCCTCCTCGCGGGCAGCGGCGTCATCCTGCGCGCCCGTGATCAATCGGAAATGCGCCGACTGCTCACGCTGGCTCTGGCGTCGGCGGGTTGTCACATCGTGGCGGACGTGCTGGCGCCGAAGCTGTTTCTGCCCAACCGTTACGCACTCTATCCCGTGGCGATCCTGGCGATGGTGCTGGTTCCGGCGGGGATCCTCGCGGTGTCACGACTTGCGGCCCGTCATCTGCACCGTCCCGTGTTCGGCTACGTCTGCGCGTCATGCCTGACGCTGCTGACACTCGCCGGCGTCGGCGCGGCAGGCGACACGCAGGGCGGCTACCGGATCGGCATCGACCAGCACCATGCGCTCTATCCTTTCCTCGCTTCGTTGCCGGACACTTCCGTAATCGCCGGCTGGCCCACGGGCGCGATCAACAACGTGCCCTACTTCACCGGCCGGCGCATCCTGCTGAGCTACGAAACCCATCAGGCCTTTCACGTGCGGTACACGTTGGACATGCGGCAACGCATGGAAGCGCTCCTGGCGGCGCTGACCAGTACGGACCCCCAGGCGGCGCGGGACATGGCGCAACGGTTCGGTGTGACGCATGTGATCGTGGAACGGGAGTACCTGATCCGCCGGCCGGCGTATTTCAAGCCGTTCGATGGAATGATGAACGCGGTGCTTCCGCTGAAGCCCGACCAGCCGAAGCCGGCCCTGCTGACACGGCCGGGCAGCGTGGTGTACCGGCAACATGACCTTTTCGTGGTGGATCTGGCTGCGTGGAACGCGGCGGAACAGCCGGCCGCGACGCGCGGCGAGGAGGCGCGGGCGGTATCCGTCGTTCAATCGCCCCCGCCTGATGACATCGCGCCCATGCCCGGCATCGGTCGGCAGACCACCAGCCATTGAAACGCCATGCCGCCCGGCCAGACTTTCGCCATCATGTGACACAGCCAGCCCATCGTCCGGCCCTTGGCGCCCGGCATCACGGCCTCGAACGGGGCCGGCACCGGCTGCATCCGCAGCACCTCGTAGCCGCAGTCCCGCAGCATCGTCCGCAGCGTCGAGCGCGTGAACAGCCGCTTGTGCGTGATGTCGAGAATGCCCCGTTCCGCATAGGGAAACCGGCCCATCAGCAGATTCATCCTCACGGGCAGAAACGCCACGTTCGGCGTGGTCAGCACCAGCACAGGCCCCTCCGCGTCGCCGCCGGCTCTTCGCAACGCGGGCCGGTCGTCGTGCCTCATCTTCGACAGGAAAAACTCCGGGTCTTCCAGATGCTCGATCACGTCCAGCAGCAGGATCAGATCGAAATCCCACGGATTGACGGGCAATTCGTCCTTCTGAAGATCACACCGGAAGAACGGCTCCAGCTTCGCGTCGGACACTTCAAACTGGTCGATGGCGGTCACCTCCATGCCCATCGCGCGGCACTGCTGGGCGACGAACCCCGGCCCGCAGCCGATGTCCAGCACACAACGCGGACGACGACGCGAGACTTCCGCCAACGCCATCTGGTGCGAGGAATACGACACGCGGGTCTTGTCCCGGTAACGCGAGGGCGTCAGGTCGCGGTACTTCGTCGAACAGCACATGCCCCACTGGTGCAGACGATAGCGCAGCGAACTGCGCAGCGCGTGGCGGCCATGCAGATCGCGGCACGCCTCCTCGCCGACGTCGAACCGGACCGTCCGCGCGTTCACGTGGGCCGCCTGCAGCATCAGCTCCAGTTCGCAGCGATGCGTGCTGGAAACCGTTTCAAACGGAACGCGGCGCAGCAGCGAAGCCGAAAGGGCGCCAAGACGATGCCGCGGATCGAAGTTGGCATGTCCCACGAGATGCCGCGCCAGACGCATCAGCGGCGTGTCCCGCGGAATCCGGGTATTTTTTGATTCCAGTACACCGAGGTCGAACCGCTCATGCCGCCAGCATTGCACCATCTCCACCGCCAGTTCGCCGGCGTTCGGCCACGTCCGGTCCAGCAGCACCAGCAGGGAGAACCGTTTCGTCAGGCCCCACCGGCAAACCAGCTTGACCACATCCGCGCGCGTCATGACACCGGGCAGATGATGATGATGATGACAGCCCGTCAGCGAAATCAACTCGCGTTGCTCGCCTGACTCGCCCGACTCACCCGGATCGCCCGTCTCGCGTCTGTCGTTCCAGACGACGTGATGCCACTGCACGCGAGGCCCCGCGTCCCGAACACAGGCGTCAAACGACGCGGCGTCAGGCGCTGCCGCGACGCCGCGACGCGACGCGTCCAGCAGCACCACGGCGATCGTCGATAAGGAATCAGCTTCGTCGGACGATTTGGACATGGCCCATCACCAGCTTTTCACCTTGGGTCCAGTTTCTCCGGCCTAAAGGTGTTCATCAAGCGCCGACCGAGGCATTCGCAGGCAGTCGCTTGCCGGCGTCGTCCGTGAAGATCGCCGGCTTCGTCAGACCGCACTTCCACAACCGATACTGCATGCTCACCTTCAGCACGCCCAGGCCGTACACGCACGAGCGGCGGAAATTGATCGAACTGGCTTCAGGAAAGTATTTCGTGGGACAGGAAAGCTCGCCGATGGCGAACCCGCCGGCGACGATCTGGGCGATCATCTGATTGTCGAACACGAAGTCATCCGAGTCGGCCAGCAGCGGCAACGACAAAAGCAATTTACGGGAAAAGGCGCGGTAGCCGGTGTGAAACTCCGAGAGCTTCGTCCCCATGAGCATGTTCTGCGACGCGGTGAGGAAGCGGTTGGAGACGTACTTGTAGAACGGCATGCCTCCGCGCCGGGCGGTGTTGCCGAGAATGCGCGAGCCGAGCACGGCATCGTAGATGCCGGAGGCGATCATCGCCGCCATGGCGGAGATCAGACGCGGATCGTACTGATAGTCCGGGTGGACCATCACGACGATATCCGCGCCCGCAGCCAAGGCCTGGGTGTAGCAGGTTTTCTGGTTGCCGCCGTAGCCGCGGTTGACCGGATGAACGAAGGTTTGAATGCCCAGGCCGCGGGCGACCTCGACGGTTTCGTCGTCGCTGGCGTCATCGACGAGCAGAATGTCGTCCACGGTGTCGCGAGGGATTTCGCGCCAGGTTCGTTCGACGGTTTTGGCTGCGCGGTAAGCGGGCAGCACCACGGCAACGCGTTGACCATGCAGCATGGGCCGGCATCTCCACACCCGACGCCCCCGGAATATGCGCCCGATGCCGACCCGCCGCCGGGGTCATTGCTTCCGGGGGCCGGCGACGCCAATCGTACCACAACCCAGCCGCGAACCGGCGTTGCCCACCGGCTGGCTGCCGTCGTCCTGCTTCTCATGCACGATCACCGCCCGGCCGATGATCGGGTTCCGCGGACCCGTCAGCGTGATGTTGTCCACGTCCAGTTCATAATGCGCCTTGCCGTCCTTGTCGGCCAACAGGTTGCCCAGGTCGCCGGCGTGACGATTTTCCGTTGCGGGTAGTCCGTGCGGCTTGCCTTCCGGGTTGTAGTGCCCACCCGCGCACGTGCCGTTGCCGCAGGCGCAGTCGCCGAATTCGTGGATGTGGATCGCATGTTCCCCAGCCGGCAGCCCGGTCAGATCGGCAATCACCTTCACGCCCTTGTCCGTCTTGACGAAGCGAACCGTGCCCTCGCACTGATTGCCCGTCGTCGGCATCACATGCGCCGCCAGCTCATGCACGCTGGCCCACGGATCGGCCTGTGCTGACTCGGCCGCCCGCGCGGACATCATCGCCAAACCCAGCGCCAGGGCCACAACCGACATCGCCACAACCATGACGGGCGGTTTCATCTTGCTGCTCCTTGAAAGGGATTTCGTGTTCGCAACCATGTGACATGGTTGGAGGCAGCCGATGGTGGGTCAAGCGGGGTTATCACCCATAAAACATCAGGCGATCTTCGACATGAGCTTGGCGCGTACGAAATCCGACAAGCCCCGAAAGCCATCCTGTCGAGCCTGTTCTTCCAACAACAGTTTTTCCCGCGGTGTCAGGCGAATGTTGACCTGCGCGGAACGACGATCGACCGCGGCGGGCTGTGGGGGCGTCTGGCCGGATTCGATCATCACGGATATGGCGGCGACCAGCGCCTCGCGCACCGCCGCGACGCATGCGTCAGGCGTCGGCCCATCCGCAAAAACGCCGGGCATCTCAAGTGCTCGTACCAGATACCCCACCTCGGATTCAGGTTCAAGGATCAGCCGGTATTGCTCCGCCACCTTACGGGCCTGGGACAGAACATCACGATCAAACGGACGATCCAAAGCCGCTTGATTCTTCTTCCGAGGCGAGGAGATTTGGGATTTTCCTGACATAGACAGCTTTCACGCGATCACGGTGAAAAGGCATTAAAACTTCCGGGAGATGCCCTGGGTTTCCAGCACGGTTGCCGCCGCTTTTTCGATCGTCATGCCGGTGATGTCGAGGATCGGCCAGCCGCGTTTGCGGTACTCGCTCTCGGCCCACACGATCTCCCGGATCACGTCCTGCAGCGTGGCATAGCGAAGCTGGCGAATCTGTTCGTCGTTCCACCGGCTGTACCTTGCCCGGTAGAGCGCCTTGGGCGTGCTGGTCAGGGCGACAACTTTTTTCTTCACCGCCCGGCGATCCAGTTCGCGGGGAATCCCCGTTTCCGGCGCCAGCGACACGTTGGCGACCTTGTGGCCCAGCGAACCGAGGTATGTGGCGGTCGGACTCTTGCTCACGCGGGAAAGACCCACGAGCACCACGTCGGATTCCTGGATGGAATCGAGGTTCCGGCCATCGTCGTGCTGGGCGGTGAACTCCATCGCGTCGATGCGGAGGAAATAGCCGGAGTCGACCTGATGCAGCCGGGACAGCTCATCGTCGGGCAGCACGCCGATGTGGTCGCTGATGAACTGCACGAGCGAGCCGGTGAGGTCGAAGTGGGGAATGCCGATCCGGACGCAGGCGTTGCGGACGGCCAGCTTCTGCTCGGGATGCACCAGCGCGTGGAGCACGAGCTGGTCCTTGCGTTTGCGGCCCAGCGAACGGACCACGGCGTCGATCTTTTCCGCGGTGTCGGAAAACGGGTGATATTCCTTGTGAAACTGAACCCCGGGAAACTGGGTGAGGATGGTGTTGATCAGGTGGCTGGCGAGGCTGCCGGTGGAATCGGAAATGATGTGCAGCATAAAGCCGCGCGGTCGCGGCTTGCGGTCGCGCGGCGTGGCGGCTTCACGGATTCGAGACGGCTGCTTACGAGCACTGGCCATAGGCGTGACCTTCGGGCACAAACGGGGCCTGGCGGGTCTTCTCCATCATCGGCGAAGTCGTGGGGTGTTGCTTGAGGTGGTCGAGCAATTGCGTCACGCCGGTGCGTCGGAAGCACGCGCCGAAGTCCTCGGCTTCGCTTAGCCGGTGTTGACGGTGATACTCCAGCAGCACGGCGGTGACGGCGGCGACCTCGTCCCGCGGCACCTGCGGGAGATACCAATGCTCGCCGTCGCTGAGCCACTGGCCCTGCCAGCGAGCATCCTCGGAACCGCCGAGCTTGAGCGCGTAGCGTTGCGGGCCTTGGCCGATCCACGCGATGGACTTGGTGGCGGGACGGAAGCACTGGCGTTCGCAGCCGGTGATGCCGATGGATTCCTTCACATCGCCGTAGCCGAGGTCTTCGAGCTGGTCGATGAGCGTGGGCTCGAACTGCTCGGAGTCGGCGGTGGCCAGCCGGCAGGTGGGCAGTCCCACGCACGCGCCGGAGAGGACGCGGAGGGTGGAGTACGCCTTGCCGCGTCGCGTGCCGTAACCGAAGGGCGTCATGGCGGCGTCGAAGTCCCGTTTGGCCGCTTCGGGAATGTTGACGTAGAGCAGGTCCTGATTGGGCGTGGTCATCAGTTCGACGCCGGGGAAAGCGTCGAGCAGGTGTTGCGACATGGCCTTGAGCCTGCCGTTGTCGCTGTCGATGAGCCTGCCGTTTTCGATAAAGACGCCGCGTGCCCACAGGCCGTTGCTCGGCTGCTTCGTCCAGCCGTGGTGCAGCATGCGCGGGCCGGGATCGAAGCCGGGGACGGGCAATGCGAATTCAGCGCCGCGGGCGCGGACCTGATCGCGGTACCACTGCACGCCCTTGGCGTGGACGACGTATTTGAGCCTGGCCCAATGTCGGTTTTTGCGGTCGCCGTATTCCTCATGGACCTTGACGATGGCGTCAAGGCCGGGCATGAGTTGCTCGGGTGTGAAGACGCCGAAGGGCATGCCGAGGGCGGCAAAAGTGGGCTTGTTGAACTTTTCGCCCTGACCGCCGCCGAGGTAGACCTGATACGCCGCGACTTGGTCGTGTTCGAGAATAGGGGCGACGCCGACTTCGTTGGTGCGCAGCTCCACGCAGTTGTCGTGCCGCCACCGGCCGGTCTGTTCATCCGGATGCACCGCGGAAAAAGCGAACTTGAACTTGCGGTTGAGCAGCTTGTCCGCATAGGCGTAGTGCTGGTCAGGCGTCTGGATGAAGCTGGTGTCGATCTCGAAGACCTGGACATGCGGCTCGGCGGGCAGCCGGAAATAGAGCGCGAACTTTCGGGCCAGCTCGTGCGCGTTGTGGACCTTGGAAAAACGGGACAGCGGGCATCCCATGATGTTGCGGACATTGTCGCCGCAACCGTTGAGCGTGAAGAAGCCTGTGGCGGCGACGGCCTGCACCATGGGAATAATGTCGGGCTTGCGGACCCAGTGGAACTGGATGTTCTGACGTGTGGTAAGGCGGATGGAAGGCTTGCCGTCGGGATTGACGGTGTAGCGATCCGCCGCATCGTTGATCGCGCGCCACTGCGGGGCGGTGAAAGCCCCGCCGCCGGGAACGCTGATGCGGATCATGTACATCCAGTCCTTTTCCCGGCCTGTCTTGGCGCGGTTGTATTCCAGATAGATGCCATGGCTCTTGGCCAGCGTTTCGGAAGCTTCGTCGAGATCGTCGCGGGACTGGTCACGAAAATCCGCGTGCAGATTGCCTCGCACGCCGTTGGACTGCATCTTGATGCGTTCGGTTTCGCCGAACTGGTCCTCCGGCGTGGGCAACAGCGGTTCAGGGGCATCCAGCGTGCGCATGACAACAACCTCTCTCCACCGGGTCGGTGGCCAGGAACATTCAAGTCAGAATGGATATTAGGACAGCTTGCGGCGGCGGGCCAGCGACCCGATGGCGCGAAGATGCACGGTGAACGAATGTGGTCGATTGACGGGTTGACCGAATCCAATGACCGAAGGTCCAAATCCGAATGCCAAAACAGAAATGCATTTCACCACTACGGCACGACGACACGACGGCGCGCACGAAAGTCGTCGCGTTCACTTTGCATCACAGTGATGAAAAGCATGGGATGGAGTTCAGTCTTCCGTTGGCGCGAAAAACCCATCGTTTCCAGGCAGGCCGTCGTGTCGTCGTGCCGTTGTGGTGAAATCCGTAATGAATTCGTCATTCAGGCGTGGCTATTGGGCATTTCCCATCGTCCGCCCCTTGAATCACATGCGGCAACCCTGATGGGCCAGCCCCCCAAATAAAAACGGGTCGGAGTCGACGAAGGTGGGGGGTCCGGGCAACTTGCCTTCGTCGTGGATTTCCTCCGACCCTGGTCGATCACCTGCCCGGTCGGTTTTTGTGTCTGAATTACAGGTTCCTATCACAAGACATCTTTGTCCATAGGTCGAAAGGCCTAATTATCCTCCGAAAACAGAGGGTATCTACCTCCCCTGGTCATGCCAACAAGATCGTGGAAGACGCCGGGCTATTCGGACGAATCGTGGATTCCGTGGCGGAGAACATTCGGGTCGTCCATGGACGCCAGATCCGGCTCCATGCTGTCCAGGCACATGCGGATGAGCGTGGGCAATCGATGCACATCCATTTTGCGCATGATGTGAACGCGGTGAAGCGCGACGGTTTGTTCGCTGCGATGGAGCCGGCGTGCGATCTGCTTGCTCGTGAGGCCCCTGGCGACCAGTCCAAGGATTTCGCGTTCGCGCGGCGAGAGGGTGGCCAGCTTGCGGCGAACGGACGCCACGAGGTGCGTGGAATGACCGGCGTGTTGCCGCTGCGACATCGCGTGCTGGATGGTCTTGACGAGTTCCGCGTCAGTCATGGAATCGCTGACGACTTCGGTAGCGCCTCCACGGATCAGCGGCACCACGAGGCCGGCGTCCTCGTCCCGCACCAGAGCGATCACCATTTCGCCCGCGCCGAGCAGCCCGCACTGACGGGTCAGGGACAGCAGACGATCCGGATGACCGGGCAGGTAAAGCAGGATGCCGTCCACTTCGCCCGCCGTTTTCAGTTCGACGCCCGGCTGATCGACCGCCGCGAGAAACGAGGCCTGCAAGCCTCCTTCCCGCAATTTTCGCTGCCACCACGCGATCAGCGGCTGATCGTCCACCACCAGTAAAATGTTCAGCGGATCAGACAATCGTCCCACTCCGTGCTCCCCGGCCACCGCGCCAACCCAACCCGCATGATGTGCGATAACATGTCCATCATAGTGCAGCAAAATAAAATACCAATAGCCCTTACGACCTAGTTGACACTATTTTAGCATCACAATCTCGCGGCGGGGAAAGGCACTCGATTTCATGGCAACCTCGATTTCCAGTCACGGCAAACCGCTGAACGTCGGCGACGTCGGCCTCGAAGGCGACGCGCTGCCTCCGTTCGATCAGGGGCCGTTGCCACTGGACGACTGGTTCGATCCCCAGCGGCGAGGCAAGCCCCTGGAACTGGAAATCGGCTCGGGAAAAGGCACGTTTCTCGTGCGTCAGGCCCTCGCGGTTCCGGACGTCAACTACATCGGGCTGGAGTACGCCAAGGCGTTCTGGCGTCACGCAGCCGACCGTTGCCGCCGTCACGCCCTGCGCAATGTGAAACTCGTGTACATCGAAGCAGGCGTGTTTCTCAGGCAGTACGCGCCGGATGCCGCATTCGAGCAGGCGCACATTTATTTTCCCGATCCCTGGCCGAAAAATCGGCATCACAAACGGCGGCTGGTGCAGGAGAGCACCTTGCGCGAGCTGGCGCGGACGCTCAGGCCTCGGGGCCGAATCCGCCTGGCCACCGATCACGCCGAGTACCATCAGTGGATGCTCGAACATGCCGCGAAGGTGGACGATGTGCTGGAGACGCTGCCGTTCGAGTCTCCAGCCGCGGCAGGAGAAGGCGAACTGGTGGGTACCAATTTTGAACGCAAATATCAGCGCGAAGGCCGGCCGTTCTTCGCCCTGATCTTGCGGAAACGCGCCTGAGCATCTAGATTTTCACCGGATACACTGCACCTGATCGCTTTGCGAGTCCGCACCACGCCTGTCAGGAGATGCACCATCATGCGCACGGTTGTCTTCACTGTGATCCTCGGTTCGCTTCTGTCGTTGCCCCTGATGGGATGCGCCGGCTCCTCCGGCGACGACCTGGGCGGCGGTTCCGTGCCGACGGCGACCGGCGACATGAAACTGCTGCCCATCCTCGCCCAGCGATCCGGCGAAGACCCCGGCCTGCGCCTGCCCCTGGTCCGGCTGATCAACACCGAAGCCGAACTGGCAGCCCTGGGCGCGAAGGACGTCGGCCAGATTCAGCTTGATCTGAAGAAACAGTCGCTGATCGTGCTGGCTCTGGGCGAACAGCCTACCGCCGGCTACTGGACCCGCATCCTCAGCATCCAGCGCAGCGGCGACAAAATCTACGTGCAGGGCATCGCCAACAAACCCGTCGCCGACAGCGCCGCCGCCAAGGTCGTCAGCTATCCCTACTGCGCTGTCGTCGTCGCCAAGGTTACAGGCTTGATCGTTCCCGAAATCGATCAACTGAAGGGCCAGACCCCGCCCGACGCAGCCAAGCCGTGATTCGGGTTAACCGAAGAAGGACTCGCCCAGCACCGCGGGATTGAGTTTGCCCGCCGTGTGGACTTTGCCTGTCTGGATGTTCTGCACGCTGACCACCGCGGGGCTGAAGAGCATCGGGTCGATCTTGTAGAAGTCGTATTGATATTCCTTGAAGACGCGTCCGAACGGCCGGCCATAGTCGCGCGACGCGCTGGCGGGCAGCTTCGCCGCCATGTCCGCCAGCACGGCGTCATCGCCCGTGGCCATCAGCACCACTTCGCCGCCGTACAGCACCGCATCATTGGTTCGGCCGATCGCCGCCATGTCGTTCTTGGCCACCGGAGGCAACGGCGCCCAGCCGAAGCCTTCGACAATCTGCTCCAGCGGAAAGCCGAGTGCGTGGAGCTTGTGCATGGCGGTTTCCACGCTACGGGCGACCACCTGCACGCCGCCGACGAGGCTGGCCGTCCGGGCTGCGATCAGCGTGATCGCCGGCTCGCTGACCTGACACTTTTCCGCGATCAGCTTCACTACGTCTTCCGTGGGCAATGCGGATGTTTCCAGCACGCCGACAACCGCCGAGGGCCGCTCGCGCAGGCCGATGTGGTCATACAGTTCCTCTTTGCCATAAGCCGCACGGAACGGGCCGGAACCCATGGCGAACCAATCGCCCAGCGCAATCCGCCAACCGGCGTACTGACTGGCCATGCACGCCGCCACGGGCCGGCTCACGCTCACCGTCACGCGAGGCGTCGGTACGTCCCCCACATGCCCCGGCGTCACCATCACCTGGCCCAGTTCGGCCAAGCAAATCCGTGAGACCAGCACGCCCGCCGCCACGCTGCCGACCTGTTGTACGCCGGCGTCAATCACCCGTGCTCCGCCGATCTGCGTCACCGCCACATCGAGTTCCATCGCCCGACGCGCCAGTTCGTCCGCCACGTGCAGCGCCCGTTCGTTCAGACTCATTCCACCCGTTGCCATAGATCCCCTCGTCCCAGTTCCAGATGGTCCCCCGACCACAATCGCCATCGACCATCCCAACCACCAACCCAAGCCCGCGAATGCTCGCCACAAGGCGTCAAAGCCCGCGGATGCTCTGTACTCAGAGCTTCCGCGGGGCCGCCCCCGGAAGTGCCCCCGGTAGCGCCCCCGGTAGCGCCCCCGGTAGTACCCCCGACATCACCCCCGATAGAAAAAGCGTCCCACAACTCATCCACCCGCCTGCCCACCACCCTCAGTGCCACCGGCTCAAACACGCCTTCTTCCCGGAAAGTGCCGCCGGTCACGATCTTCGCCTGCGGATCAAGACACACAATCGTGCCCCGCCGCATCGACAGGCCCGGATGGTCCAGCGGGCCACGACCTACAACGATCGTGCCGGCCAGAAAGCGGTATCCGACACCATTTTGGCTGGTCCCGGCAATGAGGATCAAGCCGCGTCGCATGAGAAAGCCGGCGTACTGGCCTGCGTTGCCGCGGATGACGATTTCGCCGCCGGTCATGCCAAAATTTTTACCCGTGGCCGGGCCACCCGCGCGGTCGCCCACGTTGCCCGTCACATGGATCACGCCGCCGGACATCGACGCGCCCAACTCATCGCCCGCGTCGCCATCAATCACCAGTTCACCGGATTGCATCTGCGAACCCAGGCCATCGAGCAGCGGTATGTCCCGCACCACCAGCCGCGGGCCAGGCTCCCCGGTCATGGCAAACCAGTCGCCCAGCATGGTGGTCTGTCGTCCGACGATCCAAGGCACGCGGGCCAGTTCGTCCGTCGGCATCGCTCCAAGCGTGTCCGGGCGCAGCACGCAGCCATCGGTAGGCAACACGCCCCCCTTGCCGCCGCGCCAGGTCAGGGTGTAGCCGCTCATGCTCCGCCTCCGGACTTCATCACGTCATGGAGACGGAAGTGGAATTTGCCGAGATTTCCGCCGTAGTTGCCCGCGCTGACGGCGATCACGCCGGGGCCGTCGCACGCGGCGTCGATGCCGACGCACATCGCATGACTGATTGCACCGGCGTTTAAGCCGTTGATGACGATTTCGTACACCGTTGTCACACCGGGCCTCAGCTTGCTCTTCGTGCGCGTACGCAGCACGGGGCAGTATTCATCGTTGCTGGAGGCGAACAGAGCCTTGTAGCGTGAGCCGACCTTGGAGCCGCTACGGACCACGCCGCCGGGGAACGGGGTGATGACGTCCGGCAGCGGCGCGATGGCGTCCACCGCCCGCCTGGCTGCGTCCAGCGTGCTGCCCTGCTCCGCGCCTTCGATGAGCATGTTGCCGCCGCCGATGGCCTTGACCGCGCCCACGCTCTGTTCGACCACGAATTCCCCGTCCATCACCGGCACACGCCAGTACCGCCGGCCCGCAACGACCTTGCTTTTCTGAAAGCCATCACCGAAAAAGCGAAGCTTGTTGCCCACGTCGATGCGTTCGCTGTCTTCCGTGCGGGTGACGCCGGCCATGCCGTCGTACACGGCCGTGGTCGGGCAGGTCATCAGACACTGCCCCACGCGATTGGGCACGGATTTGGTCAGCGCCTTGGCGTTGAAGGCAAAGAGCAGAACAGCCGCGCCGGGCCGGCCATCCGGGCTTTCGTCCGTGGTGAGCCGGCGTTCCAGTCCCGCCTCGGCGTCGCAGCCGATCACGCTGGAGCCGTAGCCCGTGACTTCGCGCACGGCGGCGTCCAGCCAGTGGTCGTCGCGCGCGGTGACGATCAGCCGGCACGCCCACATGCGGAACGCCTCGGCGAATTCGTCCTCGATGATGACCCCGCGATGGTTCATGCCCGTTGCCGCTCCAGCTCGACCGGTCCTATCATAGACCATGGCACGCAAGACAACACCCACCTACGACGAACCGCGGATCGCCGCCCGTTTGCAGTCGGACCTGCCCCAGTGGGAGTACCGCGACGGCTGGATTCGCCGCACGTACAAAACCGGCGGCTGGCCTCACACGCTGATGGTGGTCAACGCCATTGGCTACCTCGCCGAGGCGGCGTTCCATCACCCGGACCTGAGCGTCTCGTGGGCACAGGTGACGGTGAAGCTGATGACCCACTCGGCCAAGGGCGTGACGGACAAGGATTTTGACCTGGCCCGCCGGATCGAGGAACAACTGACCTGGCTGCCCGGCGAAAATTCCGCCCTTGAAGGTTTCGAACAGGGCTTCGGCAAGAAGTGGACGAGGTGATCAACTCACCGATTCGACGTCGCATTCTCGAAAAGACTTAACTGCGCATCCCGAACCGAAACCCGCGGAGAATCAAAATCTACGCCATCCACGAAGCTACCTGCGCACTTTTCGGATGAACCTATATTTTCAGCCGCATTCTTGATAGCGCCAAGACCGATGACCACAGTTCACTTGAATTGGGCGAAGACCGCACCGAAGACGGTGCGGCTGAGACGGATCGGGTCGCGGAACAATGGGCGGCACGGCACGGCTGAACAGGGCAGATTGGGTCGAGCAGTTCGTGCTACTCGACCCTGCCCCCATGATCGTTGTACGCAAGCGTGATCACCTTTTGGTCAGCGTGTTGGAAGATTCGTTCACGGAAGATGTGGTCCTGCATGACATGGTTGAAGGGCTGCGCTATCGATCCGCTTGGCCGGCTTTGCGGTAGGCCATGGGGGTGGCGCCGACGATCTGTTTGAATTTCCGGTTGAAATACGCCAGATCGTGGAAGCCGCAGGCGAGGGCGACGCTGAGGACTTTGTCGTTGCAGCCGCGCAGGCGGACCATGGCTGCGCCGATGCGGCGCTCGATCAGGTAGTCGAACACGCGTTTGCCCGTGTAGCTTTTGAACGCCCGGCAAAGGTGCGTGCGACTGAGCTGCGCGCGATCCGCCAGGTCGGCCAACGTATGCGGCTGGGCATAGGTCGCGTCGAGGTGTTGCCTCAGTTCTTCAAGCCGGTGCGTTGCCGCGTCCTGCGTCGCCAGCGGCGGCACGAAGCCTTCGCGGAGCACATGCCGGCAACAGGCGATCAGAAACAGTTTCCACTGCATGGCCACGACTTCCTCGTACCCCGCCTCGCGCCGCTTCAGTTCGTGAAAGATCGACATCAGCGACGGGACCAGGGGGCCTATGTCGTCGAACTGCACGCGGACGATGCGGTTGAGCCGATGCTGAAACCGTCGGCCCAGCGGCAGCAGCAGAGGCAACACGGGTTGCAGTTCGCCGGGCAGCACGGGCAGGTTGTGATGTTCGAGATCGAGGTAGACGTTGATGATCTCCATCCCGCGGCTGTCGGTAAGAATGCCGTGCCGCTGGCCGTAGTGCGTCACCGCCAGCGACCGGCCGGATTCCGCGAAGCTCTGGTCATCGATGATGTGCCGCCCCCGGCCACGCACGATGAAACTGATCAACACCACGTCCAGCGAGTGCGGGCTGAGGTTGTGGTTGACGTAGCGCGGAAAGTGATCCACCGCGATGCCCAGCGTGGACAGCGAGGGCCAATGCCTGCGAAGCTGATAATGATGCGACCGCATGGCGCTAATCCTGTCGTATCGTGCCCGCAATATCGTCCAAGAATACACAAAAATATGGACTAATGTTACAGCACCATGAACACAGGCATCACCCCCGCGCGGATCGCGTCGTATCAGGCCGACGGCTTCGTAACCCATCCCGGTCTGCTCAGCGCTGCCGAGGTCGCCGAGCTGAAGGCGGCCGTGCTCGACAGCGTCGCCACGCTGGGCAAGAAGAAAATGGTCGGCGGCGTCGAGGAAGGCGACAGTTACTACGACCGGATTTTCACCCAGCGCGTCAATCTCTGGTTGTTCAATGATGTCGTGAAACGGTATATGTTCAATGCTGAACTCGGCCGGACGTTGTGCCGGCTGGCGGGCGTGGAGAGTCTGCGCGTCTGGCACGATCAGACGCTCATCAAGGAACCCTTCGGCAATCCGACCGCGTGGCATCTGGACAACCCCTACTGGTCGTTCGATTCCCGGCACTCGATTTCCATCTGGATCGCCCTGGAGGACGCCACGCTGGAGAACGGCTGCATGTGGTTCATTCCCGGCACGCAGAAGATGGCCCGTTTTGAAAGCCCCGGCATCGGCATGAACATGTCGGACCTGTTCAAGATGTATCCGGAGATGGCGAAGGTGGATCCCGTGCCGGCGCCGCTGAAGGCCGGCGACTGCAGTTTCCACAACGGGTTGTGCGCGCACGGAGCCGGCGCGAACATGACGCGGAAACGACGCATCGCCATGACCTGCGCCTACATGCCCGTCGGCAGCACGTACAACGGCAATCGCAACGTTCTGCCGCAGGATTATGTCGCCACGCTCAAGCCCGGCGATGTGCTGGAAAACGACGACTGGAATCCCGTCGTCGGCGTGGCTGCCTGCGTACCGCAAGGAACATCATGAATTCAACCTCCGACAACGTGTGTGATTCTGGACTTGAGGCCGAGTTTCGTGATCCTTCGCCCTCGCGGCGTGGCGCGCCGTTCTGGGTCTGGAACGACGCGCTGGACAAGGATCGGCTGGTGCGTCAGATCGCCATGCTGCGCGAGATGGGCATGGGCGGGTTTTTCATTCATTCGCGCACCGGTCTGGACGCTGAATATCTCGGCCCGCACTTCATGGATTGCGTGAAGGCGAGTGTGGAACAGGCCGCGTCGCTGGGTATGAAGGCGTGGCTGTACGACGAAGACCGCTGGCCTTCGGGCTATGCCGGGGGCTTGATCACGCAGGACGACGCGGGCCGGGAACGGTATCTGCTGCTAACGCGCAAGCCGTATGGTCCGACGCCTCCGACGTTGCCCGCGATGCCGGAGATGCCGATCGCCCGCAACGAACGCGGTCGCCTGCTGGCGCGGTATGCCGTGCGGTTGAACAAGGGATATCTGGCCCATTATCAGCGATTGGCTGATGGCGATCCTGCGCCTGCCGATGCGACGATCTGGTACGCCTATCTGGAAATCCAGTGGCCCTGCGGCGGCTGGAACAACGCCACGCTCGGCGATGTACTCAATCCCCGACACACGCGGCGATTCCTTGAAGTGACGCACGAACGCTACGCCGCGGCTGTCGGATCGCATTTCGGCAGCGTCGTGCCGGGCATCTTCACCGATGAGCCGCACTTCCTGCACAAGCAGCGACCGGCCCGCGCTGAAGATCAGAACGATCTGCGCCTGCCCTTCACCGACGACCTGCCCGACACCTACCGGCAAGCCTTCGCGGATGATCTGCTCGATCATCTGCCCGAAGTGGTCTGGGATATGCCCGACGGCGAACCGTCGCTGACACGCTACCGCTTTCACCATCATTTGTGCGACCGCCTCGTCGATGGCTTTCTCAAGCCCATCAGTCAGTGGTGCCGGGAGCATCATCTGCCTTTTACCGGCCATCTCGTCGAGGAAACCGAACTGGAATCCCAGACTTCCATGACCGGCGAAGTCATGCGCGGCTACCCGCACATGGACATCCCCGGCATCGACCAGGTATCCGACAAACTGGAACTGACAACCGCCAAACAGTGCCAGAGCGTCGTGCGCCAGTTGGGCAAAACCGCGATGGTTTCCGAGATGTATGGCGCGTCGGGCTGGGATTTTTCGTTCGCCGAATTCAAGTCCCAGGGCGACTGGCATGCGGCCCTCGGCGTCACGCTGCGCGTGCATCACCTGGCCTGGTCCTCCATGCTCGGAGAAGCCAAACGCGATTATCCCGGCTCCATCTTCTACCAGCAGCCGTGGTGGCGGGAATACCGACTGCTCGAAGACCACTACGCCCGACTGAATACGCTGCTGACCCGCGGCCGGCCCGCGCCTCGCGTCGGCGTCATCCATCCCATCGAATCCTACTGGCTCTGCTTCGGCCCCCAAGACACCTCCGGCCCGCAAGCTCAATTACGCGAACAGCAGTTCCGCGAATTGACCGAGTGGCTGCTCTTTGACCAGATCGATTTCGATTTCATCAGCGAATCGCTGTTGCCGTCGCTGTGTCCCCTCGATGCGGTCACGGATCGGCTGCCCGTGGGCGAAATGACGTATGACGTCATCATCGTCCCCAACCTGCGCACAATCCGCGCCACGACGTTGCAACGCCTGACGCAATTCGCCCAGCGCGGCGGACGAGTGGTTTTCCTCGGTGAAACACCCTCTCTCGTGGATGTGCAGCCTTGCGATGAACCGGCACAACTCGCGCGGCATTGCGAATGCCTGCCGATGGACAGGCCCGCTGTCTTCAATGCGATGGACTCCATGCGAACGCTGGACATCCGGTTGCCCGATGGGTCAAGGCCGGATCGCCTGCTGCATCAGTGGCGCGAGGATAACGAACGGCGGGTGCTGTTCATCTGCAACACGGATCGCACGCGAGGTTGCGATGCTCCGCAATTCCGCGTTGCCGGCCCGTGGCGGGTCACGAGCTGGGATACGATGACCGGCGATCGCGCATCCTTGCCGGTATCCATCCATGGCAATGCGACCACGTGGACCTCACCCCTGCCGCCGCATGGCCATCAGTTGTTTACCCTGGAGCCGGCCGCGACGACTTCGCCGGCCATCATGATTTCGCCCGCGAAGCGGACCGCCTGGCATGGCGCGTTGCCGGAACACGTCGCGGTCAGCCTGTCGGAACCCAACGCGCTGCCGCTGGACATGGCGCGATGGCGGTGGAACGACGGCAACTGGCAGCCGAGAGAGGAATTGCTGCGCATCGAGGATGTCGTGCGGAAGATGCTGCATTTGTCGCTGCGACGGAGCTACAACCCGCAGCCGTGGTGCGTGCGCGGACCTTCGCCGGCGTTGGGGCAACTGACGCTGGAATATGACGTGGATTGCCGTTGTACGGTGGATCAGCCGCAACTGGCGCTGGAGGTGCCGGCGAAGTGGCGCATGCTGCTCGATGGCCGGCCGGTGACGTTCAACGACATGGGATGGTGGGTCGATGAAGCCATTCGCGTGACGAGGCTTCCCACTCTGACGCCGGGCCGGCATCAACTGACGCTGCAAACCGATTTCACGCGCGACAGCGCCTTGGAATGGGCCTATCTGCTCGGCGATTTCAGCGTCACGTCCACCGCGTCCGACGCAGCCTTGGCGCAGCCGGTGACGCAACTGGGCTGGGGCGACTGGACCACGCAAGGCCTGCCGTTTTTCACCGGCGCGGCAACGTATCACCTTCCGCTGGAACTGGACCAGCCGCGGACATTGCAACTGCGTCTGCCCGCGATGGGCAACCCGGCGGTGGCACAGGTGTTGGTGAACGACACCGATGCCGGCATCATCGCGTTCGCGCCTTACATCCGCTCGCTGGGCACGCTGCCGGCCGGACGCCACATGCTGCACATCACCGTCCATGGCTCACGCAACAACGCCTTCGGACCCCTGCATCACCCCGGCCCAAACAACCGCATCCAAGACCCCACGCTCTGGCACACCACCGGATCGTTGTGGGATGTGAATCGTCATGTCACGCCCAAAGGCATCCTTCAGCCTCCCGCTCTGGATATCGAATCATGAATACGCATGAGCGTCTGCGCGCGGTCCTGAACTTCCAGCCCTTCGATCGGCTGCCCGTCGTGGAATGGGCCAGTTGGTGGGACAAAACGCTGGAGCGCTGGCATCAGGAAGGTCTGCCGGAATCCGCGCGAACGCAGCGCGAAATCAACGACCATTTCGGCAATGACATCTGGATCCAGGACGGCGCGTGGCTGTACGCCTCCCCCCCGCCGGCCCCGGCCTCGCACGGCTCGGGAATCATCGCCGATGAAGACGACTACCTTCGCATGATCCTTCCGCTGCACACCGTCGACGGCGTCAAACGGCAGCACTGGGAAGACATCGGCCTTCAGCAGCAGCGCGGCGATGTGGCTATCTGGATCACATTCCCCGGCTTCTTCTGGCACCCCCGAACCCTGCTCGGCGTCGAACGCCATCTCTACGCCTTCTACGACCAGCCGAAGCTGATCCACCGGATCAACACCGACCTGCTGGAATGGCAACTGCGGGCGCTGGATGCGATGACTGCCATCGCCACGCCGGTCTTCGCCACCTTCGCCGAGGACATGAGCTACAACCACGGTCCGATGATTTCCAAGGATATTTTCGATGAATTCCTGGCCCCGTACTACCGGCCCATCCTCGCGGCAATGAAGAAAAAAGGCGTGCTGGCCATCATCGACTCCGACGGCGACATGTCCGAGGCGATCCGCTGGTACCGCGAGGTCGGTGCTGACGGCATGCTGCCCCTGGAACGCCAGGCCGGCAGCGATGTGGCCGCGTTACGCGCCGAACATCCGGACATGCGCATGATCGGCAACTTCGACAAGATGACCATGTCCCGCGGCGAGGACGCCATGCGGGCGGAGTTTGAACGTCTGCTCCCCACCGCCGCGATGGGCGGATATGTCATCAGTTGCGATCACCAGACCCCGCCCGGCGTGTCCTATCAGTCCTACCAATGCTACCTGCGACTGTTCCGCGAGTACGCCCAGCGCGCCGGCGCGATGTCGCGCCAAGCGGTGCAATAATTCGTTGACGCATCACCGGGCCTGACCGAGCACCATGGTCTGCGGCGTCCGGGCGACGTTGCTGATGGCCAGCGAGTCCACCTCCAGCAGGACGTCCGACGACCCATGTTTGGGAGACATGCCGGTGTCGTTCACGCCGGCGAGCGTTGCGCCGGACGGGCGGATGAACTCGGATGTGCCGTTCATTTCCGCGTCCACATTGCCGTTGACGTAGAGCGTCGCCTTGCCCGCTTCATGGTCGTACGCCACGGCCACGTTGACGACCTGATGCAGCGGGATCAACTTTGTGCCGAGCAACACGATCGACGGTCGGCCCTTGCGCGTGGGGAGAATGAAGATGAAGCGATAGTCCGTGTCCTTGTAGGTCTTTCGCGTCATGGCCAGGCGGCAGGTCTGGCTTCCCACCACGTCGAATCCGCAGACGACGTAATCGCCGCGGGAATTGTCCAGCAAGGGGACATGGTGGTTCGCGCCGTTGAATTCATCCACGCGCACGCGCATTTCCCACGTGAAGCTCCCGGTGACGGACAGGCTGTTTTCGGGAATGCCAAAGGCGTTGGGCAACAGCTTGTCATCGTCCGTCCGCGAGGTGGCGCGCATGAGCAGCGCGCCGCCTTTGTCGGACTGGATCAGCCATGCGGTGGGCTGGCCCAGCCGTTTGAGCGCCGGGCCGATCTCATTCGGCCCTGGCTGGTAATCGTCGATCAATTCCAGGCGATGAAGACCTTCAGGCAACGCGGAGAAGTCGTAATACAGCACCGGCTTGACGGTCGGTGCGGTGTCGGACTCGGTCGCGTGGACAGCGGGACACAGCATCGCCACCAACAACAGCAGACAGATCAGCAGATAACCGCATTTCATGCACAAGCCCTTCGCGCTCAGCGTGCAAGCGGACAAACGCTCACGGCAGCAGAGTCAGCAGCGACAATCGATCGGTCTGATGCAGGCCGGTGTAGCCCACGTAGCTGTCTACCGCGGCGACGCCTCCACCGAGCGACGGATTGGACACGCGGGCGAAGTTGATGTGCAGCCGATCGCCGGGTTTGACGCCGTTTTCGACCAGATCCTTGAGGGGAATGCCGACGCGCAGCGTCCAGCGGTCGGTCTGGTTCGGCACGGTCGAGGCCGTCACGAAGCCACTGTCCATCGGCACATTCATGCGCCAGTTGACTTCGCCGTTGGTGGCGGCCTTGACCAGGCCCGTGGGGCCGAACGCGAAATGCCGGTAAGGCAACGCGGCCCGACGGGCGAAGAACATTTCCCACGTGTCGAAAGGAAACACGCCGGGACTGGTTTCGAGCTTGTCGAGAGCGATCGGGTCGGTCAGTTCCACGTACAGATGATGGTCGTCATGGGCGATTTTGCCGGACAATTTGCGGGTTGCGGGGGTGCCGCTGTTGATGACGAACCATGACCCGGGCAATTCGCCGGCCTTGGACCAGTCCACCTTGTTCACATCGCCGCCGGCGTCCGGAACGTTTGGCGCGGTGACATTGGGGATCGGCCACATCTGACGCGCCACCGCCTGCTCGCGACCGGCCTTCATGTATTCCCACACGCCCAGCTCGAACACTTTGACGTTCTTCCGGTGGAAATCAGTGTCGGCCAACGCGCGGGCCTGGTCGACGAACTGGCCCAGTTGTTTCATGCGCTCGGCTGTCCCGAGCAATTCCCACGCGAAGTGCATGTTCTGGTGGCCCGGCTTTTCCGGATACAGCGAAGCGTCGCCGTAGGTCTTTTCCACCAGCAGGTAGAACTGCTTCAGCGGCTCGCCCGCCTTGCCGTACAGACCCTGGAAGTACTCGTCCAGCATGGTGTCCACATCCAGCGTCCAGTCGTCCATCAGCTTGTAGGTCAGATAGGCTTCCACTTCCTGGCCGTAGCCGCAGTGGTAGATGCCAAGGACATTGCACTGCTGGAACAGCTTGAACTGTTCACCGATGGTATGGGCGAAAAAGCCGGGAAAACAGTTGAATTTTCCATTGATCGCCATGCCGACGGGAAAGCCGTTGTACAACCACAGCGACAGCGGACGGCTGGGATCCTGCTCCGCCCACCGGCGCAGCAAGCGCACCTCGTGCGCGTATTCCTTGACGACATAGGGCATCCGGTTGGAGGAAAAGCAGAATTGCACCTCGACATTCGACTCCACATTGAAGTCTTCCGGTGGCGCGGCATGGGTCATGTAAGCCAGCGCGATCAGCTTGCCGTCCGGATTCGTCTGTCTGACTTTGCGCGCCACGGCATTGACGAACTGGAAAAAGTAATCGCTATGGTTGCCCCGCGAAAAGAAGCCGCTGTCGTTGTCGTCATTCCCGTGTTTCCCGTCGATCGCCCGGCATGGATCGCACTTGCAGTACCGTGCGTTGTCCATCGGCTCCAGGGGAAACGGATTGGGCAGCGTCGGGTCCCAGAAAATGCCCAGTTCCTTGCCGGTTTTCCTGCCGTCGAGATATTCACGGGCGTCGGCGGCAACCTGGTCGATGAAGCCTTCGCTCGTGTAGCACATCTGGTCCGGCCTGCCCTCGTAGCCCTTGGCGAAAAAGTCCGGCTCGTGCCTCACGAACAGGTCGGGCTTGCCCGGATTCTTTTCCCAGAAGCGGTCGTAGTAGCCGAGGAACGAATGGTTGCACAGATGACGTTCGCCGCCTTCGCGCATGCGCAACTGGAAAAGACGGATGCGGTCCCGCCTGGCGTGAATGAACGGAACGGTCTGGCTGTACCTGGCGCGCAGGTCGGAAAAAGCCTCGGCGTCCCAAACGACCCATCCCGGCGAATGCGGAATCCACAGCCCCGTGGAACGTTCGTAATCCTCCGGGCTGCGGTTGGTGGAAATGACCTCGCGGTACTTCATGCTCGAAGCGCGGCGAATATCCGGGCCGTCGACCGTAAGCGTCGTCCGCGGCGTCACCACGGTTCCCGTGTCGGTCTGGTTGAACCAGCGCACGCCGCAGAATCGCTCGAGAAAATCGTATGTCGCGTGGAGCGAGCCTCGGTCTTCCCACATCTGGGGCCAGGTGGTCCAGACACCGACCGCGTTGTCGCCGTAGACGACCTTGGACGTGTTGGGCACATCGCGTCCGATCAGGACGACCGTGTCGGGCAGCAGGCGGACGAGATGTTCCTGGCTCTGGAAATCGTTCGCATGTATTCCCAATGCGGCAGCGTCGGGACTGTCGCCGATGAGGATGCGCACCGTCTTGTCCGTGGGCGTTTCCGTGACGATGGGCAGTGTGGCGCCGGTGATCAGCCGGACGTGGGCCTGCAATTCGTACGCCCCCATCTGGGCTGCCCGCGTGGCTTGCGGAGCGATGACGATGACCGCCTTCGGCTGGCTGCTGTCCACGAGCGTCAGCGGCGCGGCGGACAACCGCGACTGTAATCCGCCCCACAAGGCAAGCAGCACGAGCAGGCGACATTGAAATCGCATCACAACAAACTCCTTGAGCAATAAACCTGGGCAATCACGCGCCAACGGTGTTCGAGAATCGGGACGTTGCATCCGTTTTGTCAGCACCGCAGGACTGCCGAACCACGAGTTCCGCGTTCAGTTTCACCAAGGTTCCCGGATTGGGGCCCGGCTGGCGCATCTGTTCCAGAAGCATCGCCATGGCTTGCCGGCCGAGTTCCTCACCGTCAACCCGCATCGTGGTCAGGGGAACCTTCAAGGACCAGGGTTCCAGCAGATCGTCGCCGTAACCGACCACCGCCACATCCCGCGGGCAATGCAAACCCGCCTCCCACACAGCCTGGAGGCTTCCGAGGGCAGCCAGATCGTTGCAGGCGAACACCGCCGTCGGGCGTTGCGGCAAGGCCAGCAACAGCTCCGTTCCGGATCGCCCGCGTTTGACGGTAAAGCCCTGGCCTTGGACGAACGATTCCGGCGTGGGCAGGCCGTGGTCGCGCATCGCCTGCCGGTATCCCGCCAGCCGCAGCGCGGCACTGCTGAGATCCGGGTTGCCCACCAGATGGGCGATCCGCTGATGGCCCAGTCGAATCAGGTGTTCCGTGGCCTGGTACGCGCCGCGAAAATCATCGCCGATCGCGGCGGCGCAGGGCACGTCGTCCAGCACGCCGTTGACGAAAACCAGTGGAAGTTTTTCCGCCAGCAGATTGCGATAGGTGGCGAGATTGTTCGGTCCCGGCCGGGGCACGAGGATCAGGCCGTCCACGCGACACTGAAGCAGGGCTTCGACTTCACCCGCTTCATCTTCCAGACCGTTGGCAACCTGACTGATCAGCACGTGATATCCCGCCTGCCTGGCCTGGGTTTCCACGCCCGCGACGATCTTGGGGAAGAACGTCTGGTTCAGAACGGGCAGAATCAAGGCGACCATATGGGTTCGCCCGGTGCGCAGGCTCTGGACCAGCCGGTTGGGGCGATAGTTCAGTTGCTGAGCGACGGCACGAATGCGGGCACTGGTTTCCGGGGCGATGCGGCACTGGCGTTCCCGGCCGTTGAGCACCGCGCTGACCGTCTCCCGCGCGACACCCGCCTGCCGTCCGATTTGAGCCAGAGTAGGTCTTTTGACGTCTGATTCCATTGCTACCATATTGTAGCCTCAAGCAACCAAATGTCAAAGCATTTTGAGCGTCAGTTCAAATCCAAGCTCCGAGCGTGGCGGCACCGACCACGCTGATCGACAAGGAAATCTTCCGCATCACCGTCAGCCGCTGCACCGGCCACGGCCAGCAGGAGGACACCGAACTCTATTGAGGCCAGGAAGTCACGCCCCCCCCTGCTGCCCAAGGTCCGACTCGAAATCGCCGTCAACGACAGCTTCGTCCAGATCCGCACCGGCGAATCCGGCGGCACCGCCATCTGATGCCCCCGCTCCCCGGTTAGCCGCGACACGAAGTGGAGCGCGCCGTCGCCGAACAACATGGCGATCCGCCGCACCACAGCGGATTCCAACTCGCAACAAATCTTCAGAGTCTCAATTGCGGAAATTGGATTACCGGGCATCAGCATCCGTCAATGTCGGCAAGATCCAGCCCCGCCGGATATTTGTGCTGCCTGCGGAATATTGCCACTGATCCGTCGGACGGTTGGAGACGTGGAAATCCAGCCAGAGCGTGTTCATGGTGTCTTTGTGATGGCGTCCCAGATAGATATAGCACGCGGAGTAACTCAGCGCGTACACATTGTTGTTGGCGTTGATGTTGTCGAGTTCCGATACGAGCATGCGTTTGCTCTGTGACGTGATGTGGTCGATCCGGTAAGGGATGTAGTTCGCGCCAACAGATAGATACGGCGGAATCATGTAGGCAGAACCCCAGTAATGATGGTTGACGTTTTGGGAGGTGGGACAGCCGAACCGGAGGGTTTTTTCCGCCGAACCGGAGGGGAAATACCTGGCCAGCACGCCGGTATTGGTGTACCACCGCGAGCCGATGGCATTCTGGGATCCATTCTGATCCGTATCATCCGACCACCCATACCCCCAGAACAGCCAGCCCTTGTTGTCGCCGACATACATGCCGGCGACCAGGCCGATCTGCCGCTGAGCCGTCTGGCACTGCACGCGCCGGCCCGCTTCACGTGCTCCCTGCAAGGCCGGCAGCAACATGGCTATGAGCAGCGCGATGATGCTGATGACCACGAGAAGCTCGATCAGGGTGAATCCTCGATGTCGGCTCAAGCGGCGGTGTGACATGGGTTATTCTCCTGAAAGATGTGGGACGTCGGCGGAATAATGAATCGGATCTCAGCCGGCTGGGGGCGAAAGATCAGTTGCCGGGCGATGGCACGAACGCGGGCACTGGTTTCCGGGGCGATGCGGCACTGGCGTTCCCGGCCGTTGAACACCGCGCTGACCGTCTCCCGGGCAACTCCCGCCTGCCGGCCGATCTCCGCCATGGTCGGTCTTTTTTGGTGTTTCGACATTGCTAACATATAGTAGCATTCGGGCTGGTCGATGTCAATGGATTTCCGTCAAGACGCTGGATAAGAACATCTGGGAAATGCCATCGCATTCGATGAAGCGAGCCGCCGCGTGTCGCGGCAGTTTTGGGCGTCATCAGGAAATACCGCGACACGCGGCGGCTTGCGATCCCGTGCAAATGTCTTCAGCCTGCGTCTTGACGATAAGCTGGTGTGTGCGGTGCAGCCAGAACGAAATACGTTGCCGCCTGCATGCCCGCAGATGTGCGTTCATGTTCCTCGCCAGCGCGCGATGGGCATCCTCCGTGACGTCATGCAAATCTGTTAAAACATTATTTCACAAGGTTTATGTGATATGCAAAATGGGATTGACTCCAGATTGTCAATATGCTAGCGTATGAGTCAATTAAATTGTACAGATATCCCATGAGCAAATTGCTTCAACCCATCTCTTTTGAGCCGCACCGTTCCGCGCAGGAGCAGATTCGTCAGAGGGTTCGTCAGATGGTGACGCGCGGTGAACTGGCACCGCAGGAGCGGTTGCCCTCGACGCACGAACTGGCTCGGCATTGGGATGTGAACCCCTGGACGGTGCAGCTTGCGCTGCAGCCGCTGGTGAAGGAGGGATTGCTGACGCGGTTGCCGCGGGTGGGCACGTTCGTGCGGGCGCAGTCGAAGAAGCTGTCGCGGATCGGCATATACATGCTGGGTGAGATTTTCGAGCACCAGGAAGGGCCGTTGCCGCTGGCTGTGCTGGCGCAGCTCAAGCACTGTCTGACGCGGGAGGGAATCGAGCCGGACGTATGGATTGACATGCGGTCAGCGGCGGAGCGGGCGACGGTCTGGCCGGCGTTGAAGCAGGCAGCCAGGGAGCGGCGTATCCAGGCGTTGATCGTGCCGCAGCTCACGCCGGCCGTGCTGTCGTGGCTGGATGAACTGGCCCTCCCCTACGCGGTGGTGGACCAGGGCGTCGTCCCCTGCAGCGTGGGCGTGGACATGGTGAGTTTCGCGCGGTGTCTGGTTGAACGCGCGCGGGAGTTGGGTTGCCGCTCGGTCGGTCTGATCAGCGGCATGTCGCGGCACGAGACCCACTGTAAACGCAAGAACGAAGTGATTTTCGCGGATTTCTACCGCCAGTACGGCCTGGAACTGGAGCTGGCGGGCATCAGGACCAAGCCTCAGTGGACCTTGATCCCCAGTTGCCGGAACGCGACGCTCTTTGCGGCCAACATTGAAAAATTCGGCTTTGACCTGTTTCATCGCCTGTGGTCATTGCCCGACAAGCCGGACGCCGTGCTGGTGACGGACAACGTCATGGCTCAGGGCGTGATCAAGGCCACGATGAATCTTCATGTCCAGGTTCCGGACCGGTTGAAGCTGATATGTACCAAACTTAGTCATGTGCCGATGTTCACTCCGATTCCCGTGTCGCATGTCGTGGTGGATGAATCGAGGATCGCCCAGGGTTTGCTGGCGCAGATCCGCCGGCAGACCGAGGGCCAGCCATGCGAACCGATTCTGATCGCCTGTGATTACCTTTCCGCGGAAGAAAGCCCGGATACCGGGCAGTTGTGCGACGTTGAAAGCGCGATATGACACCTTTCATGCTTGGAGAACTATCATGCAAAGCATCCAGCGGGAACAGCTTCGCAAGGTCGGATCGGCCAGCGTTACCCGTGGTCCGTCGCGGAGGCCGACGGCGTTTACGCTGATCGAGCTTCTCGTCGTGATTTCCATCATTGCGCTGTTGATCGCCATCCTGCTGCCCGCGCTGGCCCGGGCGCGGGAGGCCGGGCGAGCCTTGGTCTGCATGAACAACCTCCGGCAGATGAACCT
>JADLAP010000075.1 GCA_020848195.1 Phycisphaeraceae bacterium | reverse complement strand
GCCGACAAGTACAACGGACCCATAGCGCTCCAGTTCCATTTTGACGCCCGGATCGCCCCGCCGGGCCTGCGCGTCGTCATCGAGGATGCCGACCGCTATGAGATCCGCGTCAACGGGCAAATCGCGCACTACGACGGGGCGCCGTATTATATCGACCGCGCGTTCCATCCGGTCCCCATCGGAGACCTGCTGCGCCTGGGGGAGAATACGATCGAGCTTTTGTGCGACTTCGCCCCCGTCGGACGGCCCAGCTTTGGATTGGCCGACCTGTACGAAAACCGCGAAGGGACCGAACTGGAATCGATCTACCTGATCGGCGACTTCGCCGTTGATACGAAGATCTCCGACCGGCCCGCCCGCGCCGGGTGCGTTCGCTTCGCGCCCGCGTTCGCATTGGTGCGCGAACCGACAACCGTCGCCGGCGACCTTTCAGCGCACGGCTATCCGTTCTATGCCGGACGCATCGCGCTGATCCGGACCGTCGCGCTGCGCGCCCCCGACGAGGGCGAGCGCATCGTCCTGACGCTCCCCGGCGTGAACGCCGCGCTGGCGAAGGTGCGCATCAACGGCCGCGACGCCGGCGCACTCCCCTGGCCACCGTACCAACTGGATATCACCGGCCACGTCCTCGACGGCGACAACCGGATCGCCATCGAACTGACCAGCGGTTTGCGCAACCTCCTGGGTCCGCACCACCGCGCCTGCGGCGAAAGCCCCAGTACCTGGCACACCAGCTTCGATTGCCCGCCGGACCACAACAAACCGTATCCGGGCGTCGACGAACCCAACTGGACCGACGACTATTTTATGACGCATTTCGGCGTCTTTGGCACCGCCGCCATCTGCTATCAACGCCAAACCTGAAGCCCGCGAAGACGCGGAAAGGAGAAATCATGTCCCGTCGCTACTCGGTCATTCTCGGAAATCTCGGCAACACCAAAGACCGCTTCTGCGGCGGCTACAAGGACAACCCCGACACCGCCGCGATGCTCCGCCAGGCGGCCGGCATCCCCCACGTCCAGGGGATCGAGCTGGTCGGCACCTGGGACATCACCCCCGACAACGCCAAACAGATGAAAGGCCTCCTGGGCGACCTGGGCAAGGTCTGCACCTCCATCATTCCCGACCTCTTCGCCGACAAGCGCTTCTGGAAAGGCAGCTACAGCAGCGCCGACCCGGCGGTGCGCCGCTACGCGATCGACTACACCCGCCGGCTCTGCGACGTCGCCCTGAGCATCAACTGTCCCCTGCTGAATATCTGGCCGGGCCAGGACGGTTACGACTACCTGCTGACGGCCGACTACGATTCGGCCCGTTCGTGGTTCCGCGACGGGCTGATCGAAATTGCCCAGGCCTATCCGCAGTTGCGCTTCGCCCTGGAATATAAACCCAAGGAGCCGCGCTGCCGCAGCTATCTGGCGACGATGGCCGACACCTTGTTGATGTGCCTGGAGACAGGCTGCGCTAACGTCGGCGTCTGCATCGACACCGGGCATTCCTACGTCGCCCAGGAATCCGTCGGCGAGGCCATCGTGCTGGCCAGGCGCGCCGGCGGCGGGTATCCCGACACCGCCGGACGGCTGTTCCACATGCACTTTAACGACAATCACGGCCACTGGGACGACGACATGATCGTCGGCAGCGTCCACAGCAGCACCTACGTCGAAACCCTCTACTGGCTGGACCGCTGCGGATACGCCGGGTGGCTCTCCATGGACCAGTACCCTTACCGCGAGGACGCCGTCGGCGCCATTTCCGAAAGCATCCTCTGGCTGCGGCAATTCGACGACATCGTCCAGCGCCATCGGGCACGAATCGACGCCCTGCTGACCGCCGGCGACGCCGTGGCGACGTCGCGCTTCCTGCGCAGCGCCCTGGGACCGTCGGCTGGCATGCCTCAGTAGCCATGCCCGGCTTGCCCAAACGAAGTGCCGGATTCATGGTCTGAAGGATTGAAAACGATCGCCCCGCGGTAGTGACTGCGTTTGGAAGCGCCAGTAGAATGGCGGCCGTGTTCAAGAGGTGCATGTGTCTGATCCGCAACCACGATTGACGCTCACGTTCTCCGGCGATGGATTTCGCCAAGGAGCGGTGCCGCTTACCGTGGTGGCAGCAAAGCTTCAGGCATTGCAGCAGGCGATGTTCCATGCCGCCGCGGCCGCTTCGGGTCATTCGGGCGGACGACGTGGCCTGTGGTTCAATCGCTTCCGGTCGGCGGCCGAACTGACTTTCGCTTCGTCCCAACACAGCGAATTGGTTATTGAAGCGGAACTCGCCGCTGACCCTCTGCTGCATGAGGATTTCAACATTGGCCAGCAGGCGGTGGACCTACTTTTTGATGTCGCTGTTGCCGTTGATCGGGACAACTTCAGCAATCTCACTCTGAATCGCTATGACCGGGACTACATGGTGCGAGCGCTTGAAGGGCTGATGCCGAACTCCGGCGATCAGTACGCCGTCAAACTCGAGAACTGCCGCCCGAAGAAGCATCCACCCGTAATGTTCACCGCGGAAACTCGAAGGCGGCTGAAAAGCTATGCCGCAATCGAGGACCAGTCATTCAACGCCGAAGAAGCCACCATCGTTGGCGAGCTGATCAAAATCCATGTGGACGCGGGCGAAGATAAGATCACTGTCCGTTGGCAGCAGCGGAACATCGACTGTTTCTATGGCGATGCCCTGCGCGACCAGATCGCCAACTTGATTGCAGGCTCTGTCGTCGAAGTGACCGGCTTCGCCACGCTGAACGACCGTGGCCAGGTCGACCAGATTCACCAAGTGGTAAATGTGGAGCATGTGAGTATGGAACCGCTTCGCATCGGTCGTTTTGAGCATGGCGGGCGCGTATGCAATCTCGCGACGCCCATCTCAGTAAATATCGAATACGCGGATGGCCTATGGGTCTACAACCATTCGGGCCTGAACTTGTGGGGATATGCGGAGCGACGAGAGAACGCGCTAACGAACCTTCACGCCGATTTTCTGGATCTCTTCACGCAGATTGCTGAAGAAGATCCAAACAATCTGGACGGCGTGGCCCAACAGTTGCGGGAACGTCTGCGCACCTTGGTTGCACCCGCCACGGGGAGCCGACCAGATGCCTAAGCCCGCCAAGACGGTCGATGCGATACTCTGTCGCAAAGGGTTCCAGCGCCACACTGGGGACCATGTCTACTATTATTTGTATGTGGACGGCAAAAAGACTGCGGTTCGAACAAAGATCAGTCATGGCGAGAAGGAAATCGACGACAACCTGCTTTCACTCATGGCCAAGCAGATCAAGTTGACCAAGAAGCTCTTCGGGGATCTGATCGACTGCCCATTAACGCACGAGCAATACGTCAAGCAACTTCGCAGTGATGGGCATGTGGCGCACGCCGAACCGCCGCGGAACGCCCGATAGCACGTCCATGCCCTCACGGTTCCGCCGCTGGACGCATCTGCGGCAAAGCGCCGGACTGATCGTATAAGTCATGTTGCGCCCACGAAAGAGTATACCTGCTTATCTTTCGGGTTCACCGCTGGGACCGTCGGCTTGACGACGACCCCCGCGCCGACTAACTTGACGCACCTCGCATCCGGGACGTGTGTTGTCCGCGTGCGGTTGCGGGTCGAACCGGTCCGACTTCGTGCAATTTTACACGAAGTCAGGGAAAACCGTCATGCCCACCCCGGACTATAAGCGTCCGTCGTCGGACTCGGGGATGGGGAGCTGGTATTCCATGGCCGGCGCGGGCGTGGAGTTTGTCGTCGCGGTGCTGATGTTCGCGGGTGTCGGCTGGTTGCTGGACCGCTGGCTGGCGACCGCCCCCTGGCTGTTGATCGCCGGGGTCGCCGTGGGCTTCGGCACCGGGTTGTACATTCTGCTGCGGATGGCGCAGCGCACCTTCCGGGACTGATCGTGAACGTCGATCCAACGCCGGCGCTGTCGCCGATCAAGTTACCGCTGAGCGTTCTGGGCGCGCTGGCGATTGCCGGCGGACTGATCGCCGCGACGCTGGCGATCTGGAACCGCCCGGACCCCTGGGCGGGATTCTGGCCGGCGACGCTGGTCAGCCTGGTCGCCGGGCTGCTTTCGACGCTGCCGCTGCTGCTGGGCAGTCGTCTGGGATTGATGGGCGCGGTGGGCGGCTATTTCACCGCCGGCGCGGTGCGGGCGGTGGTCTCGATCGGCGGGTGCCTGGCGCTGGTCGCCTGGTGGCGGGCGCCGCTGGCGCCGACGCTGTTGATCATGTGCGCGTATTACGCGGCCGTGCTGGCGGCCGAAACGATCCTGATGGCCAAGACGCTGTGGAACCTGCCGGGAACGACCCGGACTTCTTAAGCGACCAAAACCGATCGCAAAGCCAACCATGACACCCCTACTTCTCGCCGCCGCCGATCCGCTGGAACACGTCCTGGACCATCCGATCCTCAAGGATGCCGGGGCGCAGGGCATCTGGTGGCTGACCAACCACATGGTGATGATGGTCATCGCCGCGACGCTGATGCTGGTCATCTTCCCCCTGATCACCCGTCCCTACCGCCGCGGCGAACACGTCCCCACCGGCACGCGCAACCTCTTTGAAGCCGTCCTGCTGTTCGTCCGCAACGACATCGCCAAACCGGTACTCGCCGACGAGGCCGACCGCTTCATGCCCTTTCTCTGGACGCTGTTTTTCTTCATCCTCTTCAACAACCTGCTGGGGCTTTTGCCGCTGGAACCGATCACCGGACCGATCGTCCGCGCCCTCACCGGCAACCCCCACGCCCACGCGGTCTACGGCACCGCGACCGCGAACATCTGGATCACCGGCGCCCTGGCCCTGGTGTCGTTCATCGTCATCCAGATCGCCGGGCTGCGCGCCAACGGCGTGGGCAACTACCTCAAGCACTTTCTCGCCGGCGCCCCCTGGTACATGGCGATCGTCATGATCCCCGTCGAAATCCTGGGCATGTTCGTCAAGCCCGTCGCCCTGGCGATTCGTCTGATGGCCAACATGACCGCCGGACACATTCTGCTGGCGGTGCTGGTGATCCTGGCGGCGGGCGTCGCCCATGCCGGTCAGATGGGGCTGTTCGCCGGCGTCAGCATCGCGGTGATCCTCGGGTCGGTGGCGATCATGGTGCTGGAGACCTTCGTCGCCTTCCTGCAGGCGTACATCTTCGTCTTTCTGACGGCGCTGTTCATCGGGCAGATGGTGGTTCACGAACACAAGGAACACGAAGGCGGCAACCACGACGAAGCGCACGAACTGGTGGGCGGCGGCGATCTGACGGACTTTGCCAAATTACCCGAGGGAGCGCGCCAGGCCGGCATTCATGCCGCCGGATGAGCCACAAGCGAAACTACTGACGACCGCGGCGAGGGTCGTCGTCACTTTTGGGATTGGCCCGAGTAGTGTTTTAGGCCCCACCTCGCGGGGCGGGTGATCGACGCGACCTGTAACGCGACGAAAGGATTGGTCCAGGATATGAGCCTCAGGAAGATGTTCTTCGCGGCATTGTTCGCGGTGGCGCTGCTGCCGGCGACGGCGGCGTTCGCCCAGGCGACGCCCACGCACGCGGCCCCGGTCGTCAGCGATTCGCCGACGTTTCCCGCCAACGGTCTGATCGGTCTGGCCGTGGGCGTGGGGTTGGGTCTGATCATCATCGGCGCCGGCAAGGGGATCGGCGCCATCGGCAGCCACGCCGTGGACGCCATCGCCCGGCAGCCCGAGGCCGGCGGCCGCATCTTCACGTCGATGATCATCGCCGCGGCGCTGATCGAAGGCGTGACGCTCTTTGCGATCGTCGTCGCCCTGCTGCTCAACGGCAAGATCGTCTGAATGATTCACCCCCGGTCGGGCTAACGCCCGGTCGAGGGCTTTCGATGTCTACGGAGAAGCCATGAACCGCATCCGGATCCAACACGCCATCCTCCCGGTAGTCGTGCTGGCGATGACCCGGGCCGCGCTCGCCGCCGACGCCGCCCACGATGAAGCCAGGACCGACGTGATCGGTCCCTACTGGGCGGGGATGGTGCCCGCGATCCTGACG
>JADLAP010000074.1 GCA_020848195.1 Phycisphaeraceae bacterium | reverse complement strand
TGCCGTGTTCCACATCCACTTCTTTGCGATTGGCGAAGCACATGATCGGTTCCTGACGTTGGAATAGAACTCAAGCGTAGTGGACGGGCAAGGGTGGATCAAGACGCGATGGAAAGAATGACCGAATCCGAATGACGCATGACAAGACTCGCGGGCAGTATGCCCGCGGCTACGACATTCGTTTCTGGTCATTCGTCATTCGGATTTCGACATTCGGACTTTGCTTACCGGGTGGCCCACACCATGCCGCGGAGGACGATTTCCCTGGCGGGCGCGACGTCGAAATCCTTGAACGTGTGGCCCCACGCGGCAACGAAGACCTTGCCCTTGCCCCATTGACGGGTCCAGGCGTAGGGCATCACCGTGCCGGCGGCGTACTGGTCCGCTTCGCCGTACTGGCCGGTGAACGTGGTGGCGGCCAGCACATGCACGCCCGGATCGACGTGCATGTAGTACTGCTCGGTTTTGTCGAGCGTGAAGTCGCTGAGGCCTCGGGTGATCGGGTGCTGACGATCGACGAGGTTGACCTGATAGACGACGTCGCTGTTGCCGGGATGGGCGACCCACTGGCCGCCGGTCATGAACTGGTAGCCGGTGTTTTCGCGGAAGGAGTCGATGATGCCGCCGTGGAAGCCGGCGAAGCCCGCGCCGCCGCGCACGGCCTTTTCCAGGCCGGCCCACTGTTCGTTGGTGATCTTGCCCATGGTCCAGACCTGGATGATCAGGTCCATCCTGCCCATGAGATCAGCGTCAAGGTAGCTGTCGAGGGTTTCGGAGAGCGTGACCTCGTAGCCTTTGGCCTGAAGAAGAGGCAGGAAGACATCGGCGGATTCTTTGGGTGTATGTCCGGTCCAGCCGCCGAAGACGATCAGGGCATGCTTGCTCATGGGTGTGGCTCAATGAAAAAGGAGGGTGAAAAGGGAGCAGACTACTCACGTCGGCAGGACCGAGCAAGTGGGCGATGGGCGATTCCGCGACGCCGCAAGCGGCGAAAATGATCGACAAGACAGGTCAGTGGTTTCCTGCCGCGCCGGGTCCGAAGGTCAGGGCGTTCTTGCCCTGGCGTTTGCTCGCCATGGCCATGCGGTCGGCCTGTTCCTTGAGTTCCTCGGCGTCGCGGCCATCCCAGGGGAAGCCCGCCAGACCGCCGGAGATGGTGAGACTTCCGGGGGCTTCCTCGGCGAGTTTGGGGAACTGGTGTGAGCTGACGGCGTGCTGGAACCGTTCGGCGGCGCCTCGGACATCGGTGGGATGCTGGCTGTTGGGCCGGCGTGGACCTTCGGCGTCCCAGAAGATGACGGCGAATTCGTCGCCGCCGATGCGCGCCACGACGTCGTGTTCGCGCACGACAGCCTGCATGAGCCTTGCCGTTTCGCGGAGAATCTCATCGCCCGCCGCGTGGCCATAGCGGTCGTTGTAGCGCTTGAAGTCGTCGATGTCGAAGATCATCAGCGTCACGCGGAACCGCTGCTGCTTGGCGCGTTCGATCAGGTCGCGGAGGAACTGATCGAAGTAGCGGCGGTTCCATACGCCGGTCAGCGGATCGGTATGGGCGACTTTCCAGAGCTGGTGCTGATGTTCTTCCAAAGCGAGCCACCGCGCCAGCCAGGCGGCCCAGCTTTCGAGCAGGAGTTTGCCTTGCGGGCCGAGTTGCGCCACCGGCGCGTGGATGTGGCCGAAGGTTTTGCTCTCCAGCGCCACGGCCGCGGTCAGCCTGCCCGCGGGAATGTCCTGCGCCTTGGTGGACCAGCCGACGTCCGTCACCTGCGCCGACTGGGCGATCAGCCGCAGCGCCAGTTGGGCGAGATTCGGCTTGTCGGCCAGGAGATGCTCCACGAGATCGACATCGCCCAGCGGCTCGCCCCTCGCGGGGAATGCTTCGGACGTCGCCGGATCGGGCGGCTTTTCCACGCTGACGATGGCGTCGCGCAGCGCCTGAGCAGTGGGCGGCAGGGACAGATAGGCGTCGAACCCCGCCGCCACCGCCTGCTGGGCCAGTTCCACTTCCGCGTTGGACGCCATCAGCAACAGCTTCGCGTTGGGGGCCAGACGTCGCAGATTGGCCGCGGTGGATCGCGCCAACTCGCCGAGTCCGCGCAGGCTGCCCATGACCACTTCAGGCGGCCGGCTGCCGACTTCGCCCAGCGCCAGCAGGTAGCCGCCGACCACATCGAAGTCGGATTGCAGCCCCGCCTGCTCGTACCACGACCGGACCTGCGCGACGAAGGCGTCGTCGCCGACGATCAGCGTCCGGCCGACGTGAACCGCCGGCGTCAAACCTGACGCCGATCGCGCCGCCGTCCGCGGCTTGTCACTGCTTCGCGTTGTGCTCACGGCCGCGCTCCTCTCCCACTCCTCCGCTGTCGTTGCGTCGCTCTTTCCGATCCTCGCGGGATCCCCTCCCGCACTTCCGCCGCCGGTGCTCACTGGCGTCCCAGCAGCAGATTCAGTTCGTCCTGCGTCAAGTCCGCGCTGGTCAATCCCGGGGATTCGCCGCGAGTACGCGACTGATCCCTGGGCGTCCCTGTTTTTTCCGGTGTCACTTCCGTGGCCGGGGGCGAGGGCGGCAAGGTGGTCAGACGGGCAGAGCCGGTGGCGTCCACCGCGTACTGCCAGATTTTCGCGTCCGGGTGATATCGCCGAACGGCCTCCATCAATTCGCCGATGCACGGCTGTCGCTGAGGCTCATGGACAACGATCACCTGGTCGGGCCTGCGCGCCAGTTCCGCCATGACGCTCGGCGGATCGACGACCAGACAAACCGGGATGCCGCGACGTTCGAGCAGGGACAGCAGTGGCTGCGGACGCGGCGTATCGGGCTGCGTCAACACCACAAAGGGACGAACCGGCGTCGAGCCGACGTCCGCGGATCGTGCCTGCTCCGCGTGCTCCATCACAAGACCATTCTAACCCCGGTTCGGAAGTCGCCCAACGTCCGTATACAATCCTCCGCCGTCGGAATTGAATCAGCGCCCGACCGTTCCGTCTGTAAGGATTGCATGACGCGACGCGAGGGCGGAAACAGGGAAGCCCCCCATCGGCGAAGGAATCCACCGCCGAGGAGTTCAGGATTTTGAATGTGCCTCTGACATGGCTGGCCGAAGGCGTGTTCACCTCGCACCAGGCAACCTTGCTGCTGTTCTCCCTTGCGCTGCTGCTGGGAACCGCCCGTCTGCTGGGCGAGTTGGCGCGACAATTCAAGATGCCCTCCGTGCTGGGCGAGATTCTCGCGGGGATCGTGCTGGGGCCGACGCTGCTGGGCCGGCTGTTTCCCGGCCCGATGGAAGCGATGTTTCCGCTGAGCGGGAACGTGTTCATCGGCCAGCAGACCCTGACGCTGGTGTCGGTGACGCTGCTGCTGCTGGTGGCGGGGCTGGAGGTGGACCTGGCGGTGCTGCTGCGTCAGGGCAAGGCGATGGTGCTGGTCAGCGTGATGGGGATGGTGCTGCCGTTCGTGCTGGGCTTCGGGGGCGCGTGGCTGGCGCCGGAGTATCTGGGACTGGGCGAACCGGCGCTGGCGTTGCCGTTCGCATTGTTCATGGGCATTGCGATGTCGATCACGGCGTTGCCTGTGATCGTGAAGATTCTGCTGGACTTGAACCTGTCGAAAAGCGATCTGGGGGCGTTGATCCTGTCGGCAGCGATGGTGAACGATCTGGTGGGGTGGATCGGTTTCGCGATGGTGCTGGCGATGCTTCCGACGGTCGGCGCGGGGTTGGATGCCACGGCGACGCCGCATGGCAACCTGATGCTGACCATCGGCCTGACGCTTGCGTTTCTGGGGGTGATGCTGACCCTGGGCCGGTGGCTGGCGCATCGTCTGTTGCCGGTGATTCAGGCGAGGCTGGAATGGCCCGGCGCGGTGATGGTGTTCATCATGGTGGTGGCCATCGGCAGCGCGGCGTTCACGGAATGGCTCGGAGTCCACTCGATCTTCGGCGCGTTCATCGCCGGCGTGGCCCTGGGCGACAGCCGCCACCTGCGTCAGAGCACGCGGGAACACATTCACCAGTTCATCACCAACATTTTCGCGCCGATCTTTTTCGCCAGCATCGGGCTGCGGCTGAACTTTGCCGAGGCGTTCGATCCGGTGCTGGTCGTGCTGGTGCTGGTGGTTGCGGTGGCTGGGAAACTCGCCGGCGGGTACTGGGGTGCGCGGTGGGGTGGACTGGAAAAGCGGCAGAGCATGGCCGTCGGAGCCGGCATGGTCGCCCGCGGCGCGATGGAAATCATCCTCGGCCAGCTCGCCTACGACGCCGGCCTGATCACCGAACCGCTCTTCGTCGCCATCGTCATCATGGCACTGGCCACCAGCCTCATCAGCGGCCCGGCCATCGCCCGGCTAGTCCACCGGCATCAGCGTCGCAAACTCAGCGACCTGACGTCGGATCGCCAGTACATACCCCGGCTGGTGGCGCATGGCCCGCGTGCAGCCCACAACGAACTGGCGCAGGCCGCCGAACGTCTGACCGGGCTGAATGCCCAGACCATCGCCGGGGCCGTCTGGGCTCGCGAGCAGATCATGCGCACCGGCATCGGCGACATGCTCGCCGTCCCCCATGCCCGGCTCGATGATTTGTCCAAGCCCTGCATCGTCATCGGCGGCAGCGAACGCGGCATCGACTTCGACGCCTCAGACGGACAACCCGCACGCCTGATCTGCCTCCTGCTCTCTCCCACCTCCGACGCCAACGCCCAGATTGAAATGCTCGATCTGATCGCACGCACCTTCCAGTATGAAGACGTCCGCCGGGACGCTTTCGCATCCGACACGTTCATCCAATTGCTGGCCGCCATCAAGCTGGCGGAATCGCGGCAGAACGAACATTGACCCCCGGCTGCGGAACCTCGTCGGAATCCGTTCCGACTGTCGCCAGAAAGCGGCAATCACCTGGCCCCATAAGTAAAATCCGCCGGTGTCGAAAGCTCTCGGCCAGCCGCTTTTCATGACCCCCAAAAGGGAAATTCGGCCCTGCAGGTCAAAAATCGGAAGTTGTTGGACAGAACGGAGTTCATGTGCTATCATTGGCTCCGTATTGAGTCAGGCGAATGACGCGGCCTGACAGTCGTTTTTGAGCCGATAAGTTTTTTTGCGTCCGACAGTGTTCTGTTGCGTGATCCGCACAGTCACAGGAGGTAACGCAGATCGCCGCCAGGCGTTTGCTACAAGTCGACGCTCGCTTCCTGAACATCCATTGTTCCCTGGCCTGACCCGTGTCGCGGGAAAGGTGCATTTACGAGCGATGTCCAGCGTGTCCGCCGCGATGTGTTCTGACGGGCGATTCGCCTTCAGATGATTCGCGGCTCGTCAGCGCCCTCGGCGCTGATCGTACAGCTGGGAATCATCAGCCTCACAACAATGAACGGTCTTGCCCGGTTGGCAAGTCAGGGATGTCAGCGGTTCAAACGCTTTGGCAGTATGCTGCATCATTGGTCCTCAGAAGAGACGAGCATGAACATTTCCAAGCTGACCCCATCCCGACTGACGTTCCTGGGCGCCCTGACGGTTGCGGCCGCGCTTCACGCGCTGGTGTGGTCCCACATGCCCCCGGTGCGCACGCCTCAGCAGGCCACACCCCTGACGCACCTTCACGGCGCGTCCTACAGCCCCTTCCGGCTCGGTCACAATCCCGTCACCGGCGTCTATCCCACCGCTGAGGAAATCGACCAGGACGTCGCCCTGCTCAAGGACCGCGTCGATGTCGTCCGCACGTACGGCTCGGCGGGCGGGCTGGAAATCGTTCCCGCCATCGCCAGACATCACGGCTTGAAAGTCAACGCCGGCGCGTGGCTCAACACCGATCCCCAGACC
>JADLAP010000073.1 GCA_020848195.1 Phycisphaeraceae bacterium | reverse complement strand
GGTGCTGGTCGCGCTGGCGGGGGCGCTGTGCTTCTACACGTTCACGGTCCACCGCAAGGCCCGCATCGTCGGCCTGCCCATTGCCTCGCCGCGGTTGTGGCTGATGCTGGCGGTGATGCACCTGCTGTTCTTCCTCGAAATTCAGTTCGAGCTTCGCTATGTGGTCAGCAATGCGATGCGGGACATGCTCAAGAGCGAAGACCTGTACAACAATCGCCGCGCGATCCAGGCGGGCTTTCTCCTGCTGGCCACGGTTCCCGTGTTTGCGCTGTGCGGCTGGCTCTGCTATCGGTTCCGCCGGGCCGGCGCTCATGTGGTGCTGGGACTCATCGGCACGCTGATCTGCGCCATGGTGTTCGCCATGGAAATGGTTTCGACGCACAGCTTCGATCAGATCATGTACCACCACATGGTCGGGCCGTTCATGCTGGTGGCGATGCTGTGGGCCGCGGGCGCGGTGGTCGCCGACGGCGCGGCCGTGGTCAGCGCGCGGTGGGCCATGCAGTACATCCCCCGTCCGCGACGCCGATGACCGGCGGGCAAATTTCCGCTTGCTTTTTACGGTTTGAGCCACCGCGCGAACATTGCCCGCGGATGGTCGTACCACATGTACATCGCGTCGGCGTCGCTGAGGCCCAGGTGCGCCACCGCATTGCGATAGCCCATCGGCGGCGTCAGCGCCGAGCCTGCCAGATACGGCGTACCCTTGAACCGCACCACAGGCGTATCCGTGGATCGGTCCACCTCCTGCCAATCCTGAAACACCGCGTCCGGCCCGGCGCCCGCCGCCGAGATGCAGTCCGTCGTGAACAGACACCGCCTCACGCCCAGCAGGCGGGTCCAGCTTCGCAGCACGAACAGCGGCACGTGATGGCCGTCGGGAATCAGCGAATAGACGATCTTGTCCAGCGCCATCGCGCGGTGGATGATGTTGTCGTGCCGGTTCATCGTCGCCGCGCTGCCGTTGCCGAAATGCGTGAAAATCCCGGCTCCCGCAGCCTCGGCCTCCCGCAGCAGCGACATCTCGGCGTCCGTGTGGCCGAGGGCGACCACGATGCCCTGATCCCGCAGCCAGCGCGTCGAGGCCAAGTCGCGGTCCACCTCCGGAGCCAGCGTCCCCATCGCCACGCGATCCGGGCCGCCGGCCGCCTCCACCAGTTGTTCCATCGTCGGCACGGTGGCGGGAATCAGATGCTCCGTCGCATGCGCCCCGCGATAGCCTTCCGCCGTCGATAGGCAGGGGCCTTCAATGTGAAACGCCGGCATCAGCTTCCGCAGCGTCGCATCCTGGTCGATGAGCCTGCGCAGCCGGGAAAGACGGGAAACAAGCTGATCCACGCCGGCCGTCACCGTGGTCACGAGGATCGCTTCGACGTCGTCCTCGCGCAGCCGTCGTCCGGCGAATTGCATCTGCTCCAGCGTCAGGTCATCCCGCTGAAAACTCACCCCGGCGTAGCCGTTGACCTGGATGTCGATGTAGGGCATTACGGACTCCGTATCGGTGATCGAGATCGAGAGTATCTCAAGCACCCTCTGGCCTTGCCCACGGGGCGAAGCTGTCGCCGATGCCGCTGGCGAGGTAGCCGCCGTCGATCACGAGCGTGTGGCCGTTGACGAAGCTGCCGGCCGGGCTGGCCAGATACACCGCGCCGCCGGCGATTTCTTCCGCCGAACCGAATCGGGCCATCGGGGTGTGCTCCAGAATCCGCCGGCCTCGGTCGGTGTTCTCGATCATCTTCCGGTTGATATCCGTGGGGACGAAGCCCGGGGCGATCGCGTTGGCGCGGATGCCGAACTTGGCCCACTCGTTGGCCAGCGAGCGCGTCAGGCCCAGGATGGCGTTTTTCGCCGCCGCGTAGGCCGCCACTTCCACCAGGTCCACGAAGCTGCTGATCGAGGCGATGTTGATGATGCAGCCCTTGTGCTGTTCCCGCATGATCCGGCCCGCGGCCTGGCACAGCCGCAGCGTGCCCGTGACGTGCGTTTCGTGGATGTTGTTGAAGTCCTCCGGCTTGATGTCGAACGTCGGCTTGCGGAGCATCACGCCGGCGGAGTTGACCAGCACGTCGAGCCGGCCGAAGGTGTCGATGGCCTTCTTCACCGCGCGGTCCACGCTGGCGTCCTTGGTGACATCCAGCGCCACGCCGGCCGCGGGGCTTTCCCCGTCCTTCGGCTCGACCAGTTGCGACAGTTCCTTGACCGCATGGTCCACCTTGTCCATGGTCCGCGAGCCGACGAGGACTTTCGCGCCGCCGCGGATGAACGCCTCGGCGATGGCCTTGCCGATGCCGCTGGCGCCGCCGGAAATCAGCACCACCGGGCCGGTCACGTCAAAAGGGTTGCAGGCTTTGTTCGTCATGGGAGGGCGTCCTTTCGTGTCCCCGGCATCTGCCGGGGGGAGGGACAGGATACCGGGGTTGAACGGTTTGTGCATCTTGAAACGATTAAACACGGGCAGGGGTTGATGCGTGCATAGCATTTGCGCTATAATGCCACACGTGTCCGGATGGCAGATTCAGACAACTCGGGACTTCGACGACTGGTTTGCCGGGCAGGATGAATCCGTACGGGAGTCGGTTGCGGCGGTCGTTGAAGTGTTGCGTCAATGGGGACCGACGTTGGGCAGGCCATGGGCGGACAAATTGAAAGGCTCCCGGCACGCCAACATGAAGGAATTGCGGCCGGACAAGGCCCATGGCCAGGTGGTCCGTATCGCCTTTGCGTTTGATCCCCGTCGCGAGGCGATCCTTTTGACCGCAGGCGCCAAACAGGGGCGAAATCAAAGGCGTTTTTACGTGGAACTCGTCCGTCAAGCCGACAAGCTGTACGACGAGCATCTGGCGAAATTGAAAACGAGGTAAGCCATGGCCAAGAGTTTTGACGCGCTGGCAAAGAAAACCATGACCGCGGCTTCACGCCGTCGCGCTTCCCGACGAGCGAATGAAATTCTTACGGAACTGCATCTTGCCGAGCTTCGACAACGGCTTGGAACCAGTCAGAAGGAAATCGCGCGGCGGTTGGGCATCAGGCAACCCACCTTGTCCCGGTTGGAAAACCAGGGCGACATGCAGATCGCCAGTCTTCGTCGAATCATCGAAGCGATGGGCGGGGAATTGGAAATCACCGCCCGATTTCCCAAGGGCGGGGTGACGCTTCGACCGTTCAGCTCAACCCGGCAACGTGCGACGCGTCACGCACATGATGCAGCTTCACCGGTTTGAACACCCCGATGGGTCGCAGCCGATCGGCGCGCATGGCCGCCGACTTGACGTATCATCCTGATGTGAAAGCGACGACAATGCATACCGAACTGCTCGCCCCGGCCGGGGACTGGGACGCCATGCGCGCCGCGGTGGCCAACGGGGCCGATGCCGTCTACTTCGGCCTGACCAACCACAACGCACGCCATCGGGCCGCCAACTTCCATCTCGTCGAACTGCCCAAGGTCATGGGCTTTCTTCACGACCACAACGTCCGCGGCTACGTCACGATCAACACGCTGGCGTTCAGCGATGAACTGCCGGAGATCGTGGAAGTCGTGCGCGAGGTGGCGAAGGCGGGGGCCGACGCGGTGATCGTGCAGGACTTCGGTCTGGCACGGCTGATTCACGCTATTGCGCCCACGCTGCCCATTCATGGCTCCACGCAGATGACGCTCACGGAGCCGCGCGGGCTGGAACGGGTCCGCGGCGACCTCGGCGTTGAGCGCGTGATCCTCGCCCGCGAGCTGTCGCTGGCGGACGTGGCCCGCATCCGTCAGGCGACCACGCTGCCGGTGGAAGTCTTCGTGCACGGCGCGTTGTGCGTCAGCTACAGCGGCCAGTGCCTGACCAGCGAATCCTTCGGCGGGCGCAGCGCCAACCGCGGCCAGTGCGCCCAGGCCTGCCGGCAGCCCTATGATCTGATCGTGGACGGCCAAACGGTGGATATGGAGGGCCGGTCGTATCTGCTCAGTCCCCGTGATCTGGCGTCGGCGGATGTGATGGACGAAGTGGTGGCGGCGGGTGTGGCGGCGGTGAAGATCGAGGGCCGGCTCAAGAGCGCCCACTATGTCGCCGCCGCGACGCAGACCTACCGTGCCGCCCTCGACGCCGCGCTGGCGGGCAAGCCCGTCGAATTGTCCAGCCAGCAGCGGATGGACCTGCAGCAGAGCTTTTCCCGCGGTTTCGCTTATGGTTTTCTCAAAGGCGTCAACCATCAGGAACTGGTCGAAGGCAAATGCCCCAAGCACCGCGGCGTGCGCGCGGCCGTGGTCGTCGGCGTCTCCGACCATGGCGTGATTGTGCGCTACGAGCGCGGCATGACGCTCAAGCCCGGCGATGGCGTGGTCTTTGACGAGGGCCATCCCGAGCAGGACGAGCAGGGCGGCCGGATTTACGCCATCAACCGCGCGCCGAAGTGGGGCGGCGTGGAACTGGTCCTTGGCCACGGAGCGATCAACTTCGGCTCAGTCGCCAAGGGCGCCACGGTCTGGCGCACCGACGACCCCACCATCCGCAAACGTCTCGAACGCAGCGTGCAACTCGATGGCCCCGTCCATCGCGCGCCACTGCATGTCGCGGTCACCGCCGTTGCGGGGCAGCCGTTGCAACTGATCTGGCGCGACGAAGCGGGCAACGAAGTCTCCATCGTCAGCGAACAGGCCATGGAAGCAGCACGGCAGCATCCCCTGACCGTGGAACTGCTGACACAGCAGCTTGGCCGGCTGGGTGAAACACCCTACGAACTGGCGTCCGTCACGCTCAACGGCGGCGAGGATGCCACGCCTGTCATGGTTCCCAAGAGCGTGCTCAACGATCTGCGTCGCCGATCCGCCGAGAAGCTCATTGCCCTGCGTCAGCAGCGTCAGCCTCATGCCGCCACGAGCCGGGATGTGCTGGCGGAGATGCGCCGGCGGATCGCTACGCAACATCGAAATCACGACAACAGCCTGCATCTGACCGTGCTGGCGCGGAGCCTGGCTCAGGTGGATGCGGCCGCGGCGTGGCGCGGCGAGGGCGAACTTGCCCACGTGGCGATGATCTACTGCGAATTTGAGGATGTGAAGCGCTACGGCGAAGCGGTGCGCGTGGCCCGGGACGCCGGCGTGCCCGTGGCGCTGGCGACGACGCGGATCATCAAGCCCGGCGAGGAAAGTCTGTTGCGTCAGATCGCCGCGTGCGAGCCGGACGCCGTGCTGGCGCGCAACCTCGCGGGGCTGGCGTTTTTCCACGAGGAAAAGCCACGAATGCCGCTGATCGCCGACTACAGCCTCAACATCGCCAACGAACTGACGGCGCAGTGGCTGTCGGAACAGGGCGTGGCGCGCATGGTTCCCAGCTACGACCTGAACTGGCGTCAGATGCTGGCGATGTTCGAGCGGTTCGGCGCGGGGATGTTCGAGGCGGTGGTGCATCAGCAGATGCCGATGTTTCACATGGAGCATTGCGTGTTCGCCGCGACGTTGTCGCAGGGCCGGGACCATCGCACCTGTGGCCGGCCGTGCGAGAAGCACCATGTGGAATTGCGGGATCATGTGGGCGTGGCGCATCCGCTGCTGGCTGATGTGGGCTGTCGCAACACTGTCCACAACGGCCAGGCGCAAAGTGCCGCGAACTACCTGCCCGCGATGCGTGATGCGGGATTGACGTGGTTTCGCGTGGAACTGATGCGACAGGCTCCAGGCGATACGTCCATGCTGCTGAATCATTACGCGAACATGTTGGTAGGCCGCGAACAGCCCGTGCAAGCCCGTCGTCAGTTGCGTGTGCTCAATCAACTCGGCGTCACGGCCGGGACGTTGGAGCATGACTGAAAGGTTCGCGCATGCGTTCGATCACGCGGATGAGCATGGCGGCGATGCTTCTGCTGTCATGCGGCATCGCGTGGTCTTCACCAGCGGACGAAGCCGCGTCGCCCCGATGGCAACAGGTGTTTGAAGACCGCTTCGCGCCGCGTTCAACGCTGGGGCCGAAGTGGCTTGTGCTGCGTGGGCCGTGGCAGGTGGACAGTGGGGGTGAGGGATTGCGTCTTGACACCACCGGCCGGGCGATGTCGTTTTTGATGTGCGAGCAGCCGCTGTGGCGACGCAACGTGCGTGTGACGGCGAAGGTATGGGTGGGCAAGGGGAGTCTGCTGGGTTTGCGATTGCAGGCGGGCGCGATGGGCTGGGGCGCCGGCGGGCCTGATGATCGCGTGGGCGTGGATGTACACGACGCGGGGCAGTTGTTGCAGCCGCGGCCTTGCGTGGCCTCGTGCGACGTGACGCCGGGGCAATGGCATGACGTGACGCTGACGCTGGTCGATGGCGTCTGCGTGGTGCGGGTCGATGGCTGGCACGTCGGTCAATGCGACGTGAAACAGGCGAGAAATCCGCTGCAAAACCAGTTGCAGTGCATCGGCATCGGTTCGGTGAAAGTCAAGGGGGTCACGGTGGCAACCGCCCCGATGTCTTCCCCGCCGCCGGCTGTGAAATGGAACGATGCGGCGACGAACCGGCATGCGACGGTCATGGCGCAGGCGTATGTGAACGACGCGAAGCCGGACGCGGGCCTGCAGGCGGCGATCGACGCGCTGCCGCCGACGGGGGGCGTCGTCGCCTTGCCCGCTGGTCGATTTGTGCTACGGCGGTATCTGGAATTGCAGGATTATGTCACGCTCGCGGGGCAGGGCGGAGGTTCCGGTGGAACCGTGCTGACATTGTCCGCGCATCACGATCTGCAGCCGGGCGACGCCGTGGGGCCGTGGGGCTATCCCGGCGATCCGAGCCGTCCGGGCATGACGCGACTGCTCGTGGAATCCGTCAGGGGCGGCAAGGTGACGCTGAATCAGCCGTCGCGCACCGGATTGACTGAACGTCTGTTTCCCATGATCTGCTCGTATGAATCGCTGTTCGCCGACATCCGTGATCTGACGATCCGCGGCACGCGGCAGGGGACGGACGGCCAGTTTGAAAATTGTCCGATCACGCTGGGCCTGACCAGCCAGAGCCGGGTGATGCGCGTATGCATCGACCAATGGAACGGCGACGGGATCAGCGTGCAGGCGGCCGACGACGCGCGCGTCTTTGACTGTACCGTCAGCGGCACGCAGATGGCGATCCATCCCGGTTCCGTGACCGCAGGCGCGATGATCGCCCGCAACCTGACGCGGAGCAATGTCGCGGGCCTGTTCTACTGCTGGTACAACGAGCGCGGCCTGGCGATGGGCAACCATCTCGACAACATCAGGGGCTATCCCGATCACGGCGACGCGTTCAACATCCTCGCGGGCAACCGGATCGACCAGCCGCTGTTGCTCATGAGCGGCCGGCATGGGGTGCTGATGGAAAACCGTCTGCCGTGGCTGTCATTGGGCGGCATTGACAGCGACCTTCATGCGGGACCGTTGAATACGCAGGGTTTCATGCGTGAACTGGAGACGCCCATGCCCGGCGACGCGATGTCGCCCGGCGGCTTTGTCGCGGCATGCAACACGCTGGATTCCGTGACTCTCTGGCCCGGCATGGTCAATGTGGTCGCCATGAATCGCAACGGGCAGAATGCCGGCGCCATGATGAATTTCACCGGCGGAAAAGATGCGGACAGCGTGGTTACGGGTCATGTGGACGGATTGCCGGACGATTTGCCGATGGACCTGCTGGAACGACTGGATGCGGCTGCGAAACCCGCGTTGCCCGCGCCGGTCATCGATGGCCGGGAGGTTTACGATCCCAGCCGGCCGGACTGCGGATTTCAGGCCGCGCTAGACGAACTGGGGCAGCAGGGGCGAGGCACGTTGCTTCTGCCCGGCGGACGCTATCCGATCGCCGCGCCTCTCCTCGTGCCATCGGGCGTCACGCTGTCCGGCTACGGCTGCGGCAGCGTGCTGGTTCCCGTGGGGCAGGCCACCTCCGCAATCATTGTCCAGAACGCCAAACATGCAACGGTCCGCGATCTGCTGATCGAAGGCGGCTACGGCGAAGGCGAACCGCGCAAAGCAGCGATCGTGATCGCCGCCGGCAGCGACATCACGTTGGATTCACTGGACATCGCCGGCTTCGAGGGCGAAGGCGTCGTCATGCAGGGCCGGAACCTGAGCATGAAGGATTGCCGCGTCATCACCGCCACCGGCGTTGGTGTCGTCGTGGTTGACAGTCAGCACGTGACGATCCAGACCAGCAGCGTTACACAGTGCGGCGGCGGCGTGCAACTGGTCCGCACGGAAGACGCGATGATCCGTGGATGCCTGTCGCGGCGGAACAGGTCATTCGGTTTCCAGCTTGACGGTAAACGCCTGGCGCTGATCGCCAGTTCAGCGTGCGACAACCTCGGTGATGGCGTGCGGGTGGACCATGTGCAGGGCGGCCTGATCGCGGCGAACATGGTGGCGAACAACGCGCGGGCCGGCAGGGATTTCGCGGGGATACATCTGGCCCAGCAGGCACGGGAGTGCCGCGTGGTGTTCAACAACTGCGGCGACGACCAGCGACAATCGTCGCAGACCGTCGGCATCCGCGAAGACGAAGCATCGCACGGCAACGACATCCGATTCAATGCCGTGACGACAATGTTCCCGGCCGGGGATGGCACGCAAGTGCAATCACACGGCAAAGCGACAACGGTGAAGGACAACGCGGCGGGCGTGATGTCGCGGTGAATCCATGCAACGCGGGTGTCGTCAATCGGCCGACAAGCCGCGGCGTTTTGTACAGTCACAAACCGACGTACGGAATTACCCCGCCAATTCGTCTTCGGTCATGTGGTGGTCGCTGTGGACGGGGCCGATGAGGATGTTGGCAACAAGGGCGAGGGCGAGCAGGCCGGCCATGAGATACATGGTGGAGTTGTACAGGTTGCTCGACGGATCGGGCGTGCCGGCGGGGACGAGTTCCATCAGCTTGGCGATGGTGACGGTCTTGCGCGCGACGAGGGTGTCGAGCTGGTCGATCGGCGCGCCGAACTTGGCGGCGAAGGCGGCGGGGTCGATCCTGGACGCCAGATCGTGCACGGCAACGCTGATGGAACGCGATCGCAGGCTGGTGATCGCCACGGGTCCGAGCACGCCGGCGGTGCTCCATGCGGTGAGCAGCCGACCGTGAATGCCGCCGACGTAGCGGGTGCCGAAGATGTCGGCCAGATACGCGGGAATCGCGGCGAATCCGCCGCCGTACATCGTGAAGATCAGCATGGTGACGGCATAGAAGATCACCAGCCAGACCACGGCCGGATGGGCGCTGACCTGCTGGGCGCAGTAGGGGATGGAGAGATAGAGCAGGATGCCGCCGAAGAAGAAGATGTGGTACGCCATCTTGCGTCCGATGTAATCCGACGCGCTGGACCAGAAGAAGCGGCCGAGCATGTTGAAGACGCTGATCGCGGTCACGTAGATGGTGGCGAACGAGGCGTTGACGACGGCGGGCAGCGCGGTGCCGAAGATTTCGCTCATCATGGTTTTGGCCACGGAGAGCACGCCGATGCCCGCGGTGACGTTGAAGCAGAGGACGATCCAGAGCAGGTAGAACTGCGGGGTTTTGAGGGCGCGATCGATGTGGACATGGTTGGCGGTGATCATCTTTCCGCCGCCGTTGCCGTTGGCGGGGGGATTCCAGCCTTCGGGCTTCCACCCCGGCGAGGGCACGCGATAGGCGAACGCGGCGACGATCATGACCAGGAAATACACCACGCCGAGTACGGCGAAGGTGCAGACCACGCCGGAATTTCCGGTGCCGGCGACGTACACGCCCTGCGGCCCTTCGACGATCATGTTCTTGACGTCGTTGGCGCCGATGATGACGACTTCCCGCCACTGTCCGGCAACTTCCGCCATGCGCACGCCGGCTTCGGTTTTCAGTTGCACCTCAGCCACGGAGCCGAGGCACTGCGGAGCGACGTAGAAGTGGTTGATGAGGGAACTCATGAGGGGCGCGCCGATGAGCGCGCCGCCGCCGAAGCCCATGATGGCCATCCCGGTCGCCATCCCGCGCCGGTCGGGGAACCAGCGGATCAGCGTGCTGACGGGCGAGACATAGCCCAGGCCCAGCCCGCAGCCGCCGATGACGCCGTAGCCGAGGTAGAGCATCCAGAGCAGGGGATCGAAGCTGAAGGAGCCGATGGACCATGTGTGCTGGCCGGCCAGGGCCTGGTGGAGATAGAGGGCCAGCGAGCCGATGAGGAAGCCGCCGCCCCAGCAGAAAGCCGCCACCGTTCCGACCATGCGAGGCCCGACGCGTTCGAGCCATTTGCCGCCCACTGCCGCGGACAGGCCCAGGAACACGATCGCCACGGTGAACACCCACACGACCTGTCCCAGCGTCCAGTCGTTGCTCGCGCTGGTCGCCACGCCGTGGACTTTCACCAGCGCCGGGTTGAACACGCTCCACGCATACACGCTGCCGATGCACAGGTGAATGGCGATGGACGCCGGCGGAACCTTCCAGCGGTTGAACCCTGGCTTGGCGACAATGTGTTCCTTGTACATGAACGAAGGCATGAGAGTATTCCTGCTCGTGGGACCCAATGAAAACGGATCGAAACAAAGTAGCGAATCATTTCGGACACGCAAGTCCAATTTTCATGCGCGCCAACACAATGCATCGATCTTCCGGAGAACGATACAAGATACACGGAACGCCCGTGAATGAGCAGGGCGAGCAAATGTGGCATTTCGAGAATCTCAAATGCATTTTCACCACAACGGCACGACGAGCACGACGGTCCGTACGCAAGTGGTCGCGTTTTCTCCGCATGACAGCGCGGAAGGCCATGCGATAGAAATCTGTCTTCAAATTCGCGTGGGAAACCCAATCGTTCCCAGTCGCGCCGTCGTGCCGGCTATGCCGTCGTGGTGATTGTCGTCTTGATTTGCTTTGTCATTCAGATTTGGACATTCGTCATTTACCCGCATCCGCGCATGATTCACGTGCGTTTGTCCTGCATCGTCTTGCCGCTTCGTTCGCACAACGTCCAAGGTCGGCTAAGATCAACGGCTGGACCGAATCAGGAGTTCAGAACGATGCCCCATGTCCAGTCGAATATCGCCGTTGATCCGTCGGATTCGATGATCCCGACGGGGCGAGCTTTCTGTTCCTGGTCCGGGGGCAAGGATTGCTGCCTCGCGTTGCACGAGGCGGTGGACGCCGGTCTTGCGGTCGAAGCGCTGGTGACAATGTTGATTGAAACCGGGCAGCGCAGCCGGTCGCACGGGCTGCATCCGAGCATTCTGCAGGCCCAGGCCGACGCGATGGGCATGCGTCTGCATCTGTCTCCCACGTCATGGCCGGATTACGAGACCACGTTTGTGCGGACGATCCGGGGCTTGGCCGAGCAGGGGCTGAGTGCCGGCGTGTTCGGCGACATCGAGGGCGACGCCAACTGGCAGTGGGAGCTGAACGTCTGTCGCCAGGCCGGCGTGACGGCGAACCTTCCCGTCTGGCATCGGCCGCGGGATGTGATGATGCGGCAAATCCTCGACAGGGGCATCGAAGCCCGCATCGTCGCGGTGCGCGATGGCGTACTGCCTCCCGACCTGCTGGGCCAGACCATCACCGCCGCCACGCTGGACGTGTTCGCACGCCATGGCGTCGATTGGTGCGGCGAAAACGGCGAATATCACACGGTGGTCGTTCAGGCTCCGCTCTTTCGCCGCCGATTGTCGCTGCGGGAGGGCGAACGCAGTCTTCGCGACGGCGTGTGGTTCGTGGACCTGATGCTGGAGTCTTGACCATGAATGATCCCATGTCGCGCAACACGCCGGCCTGGACCAGGCCGATCCACTCCACGGGCGCGGCGTTCTGGTTCGGTTGCGATGCCGCGTTCGGTCTGGTGGCTTACGTCGGCGGCACGACGCGGCTGCTGGGCCTGACGGCACGCTGGATCGTCCGCGGCCTGTTCGTGCGCAAAGTCCGCTTCGGCTGGCCCGCACTGTACGCCCAGATGGTTCGCGTTGGCGTCGGGTCCATCGGCGTGATCGTCCTGGTCTCCACATGCATCGGCCTGATCCTCGCGCTTCAGATGGCACCACCGCTGCAGGACTTCGGCCAGACGGAAAAGGTTGCCAACATCATCGCCATCGCCGTGTTCCGCGAGCTGGGGCCGCTCATCAGCGCCATCGTGCTCACAGGTTTCGCCGGCGCGTCGATCGCCGCGGAAATCGGCACCATGGCGGTCAACGAGGAAATCGAAGCCCTCGAAGCCCATGCGCTCAATCCCGTTCGCTTCCTCGTCGTGCCCCGGCTGCTGGCCACCGTGCTTTCCCTGATCGTCCTGGCGGTGATCGGAGACTGCGTGGCCGTCATCGCGGGCTACAGCATCGGCGTACTCAAACTCGGCATCCCATCGGGCATCTACATCACCAACACCATCGAACAACTCGATGTGGCGGACTTCCTCACGGGCTTGTTCAAGGCTGGCGTGTTCGGCGGCCTGATCGGCGCCATCGCCTGCCACAACGGTCTGGCGGTCACCGGCGGCGCGGCAGGCGTTGGCAAATCCACCACCACCACGGTCGTCCACTCCATCGTCGCCATCATCTTCACCGACCTGCTCTTTACCGCCGTGTTCTACACGCTTGGGTGGAACTGAACGTGGAAACGCTCAATGAGCGCATCGCGCGGGTGCTGAAGGACGAGGTGGCGATCGAGCCTTACGATCCCGCGTGGCCCGCGCGATTCGCCGAGGAAGCTGCGCACCTGCGGGCCTGTCTGCCGGCGGGCGTCATCGGACGGATCGAACATTTCGGCAGCACCGCCGTGCCCGGACTGGACGCCAAGCCCATCATCGACATGCTCATCGAGGTGTTCGACTTCGATGTGGCCAAGGCAACCATTGTGCCCGTGCTGGAAGCCCAGGGTTACGACTACTTCTGGAGGCCAACATTCGGCGACCACGGCGAGCCGTTCTACTGCTGGTTCATCAAACGCGATCACGCCACCGGACAGCGGACGCATCACCTCCACATGGTTTTACCCACCTTCGCCGGGCACTGGGATCGCCTGCGATTCCGCGATGTCCTGATCGCCCATTCCGAGGTGGCGGCCCAGTACGCAAGTCTCAAACGTCAGTTGGCGACGGAACATGCACATGACCGAGCTGCCTATACGGAGGGCAAGAGCCGGTTTGTTGCCGCCATCATGTCCGGGCAGGCCACAACGCAGTCGTTCGGGATGTGACGCGAGTCGAATGAGATAAGGGTAAATTAAGGGTATAGCCGTGAGCTTTGTTCAATCCACACCAGATGAACACCGATCACGTTTAAGAGTATAACATTCATGAAAAATAGTAGTTACAGACAAGAAAGGGCTATTGAATTTCTGAAGTTTCCAGTATCATAAGCCCGATAACCGATGGGGGAAAGGCCGGTCGAGGATGTCTGGGGCCGGGCAAGGAGTGTCCGATGGGAGGCATGGAAGCCATGGAACTGCGTCAATTCCTTTCTGGATTGGATCTGACAAGTCGCAGGATTCTGGTGCTGACCTACACCGAGGGGCTGAACGAAACGGAAATCGGCCTGGTGCTGGACATGCCCGCGCAACGAGTGCGGGAATCGCTGAATCGTCTGCGACATCAGGCGAAGCAGGCGGTTTCTTTTTCGTTTGGAGCCCATGCGTCCGTCAGCGGCGGCATGGTGGCGGTGTGACGGTGATGGCCACGGGGGCGTCCGAGCCGCGCAGGATTGAATCGACATTGCTGTCCGTGCAGCGTCAGTTCGCACTGCCGGCGTACCAGATTTTCATGTCATCAATGGTGGTCTTAACGTTCTGACCAGTCTCACTGATCAGGACGAATCGCACATTGGAAACGCCGAGGGGTTGGATATCGGGGCTGGTGGCCACGGGCTGGCCGTTGAGCTTCCAGGTGACGGCACTGTTTTCCCGTACCGCCTGCACCAGCGTATCACCGGTGGACGGCAAGGTGGGCCAATCCGCCTGTTCGTTGCCTGCCGGGCGGCCGGGCGTGGCGCGAACCTTGATGCCGGCTGCGGTACGCTCGAGGTCAAGGCGAAGGCTGCCCGTGGCGATGGCGACAGTCAGCGTCGCACCAACGTCCATCTGCACGGCGAACTGGACCTGGGCGAATGTGTCGGTTGCGGTGCGCGGCGTGGATTCCACGCGAAGTTCAGCTTCCTCGCCGCTGAGCTGCATTCTCATTTTGCCGTCAGCAATCGCACAGGTGGAGCCGGGGTTGCCGCGCACGCGGTAGAGGTCGCCCAGCGTCGGGCGGTCGAACAGATCCGAGACATCCGGGTTCCGTGCGGGATTGGCGGCGGAAGCGGCGGGGGCGGGAGCCGCGGAACTGCCGGTTGACGGCGAGCCTGTCGCGGCGGGCTGCGCGTTCGGCGTGCTGACGGCAATGGTGGTGCCGGACTGATCGTTCGGAGTGTCGGGACGGCGGCCCGTCGCCCAGACGATGACGCCGACGATGATCACCACGAGCAGCGCCAGCGCGCTGCCGGCGATGAGGACGATCTTGAACGGAATCGGCGCGACGTTTGCCGTGCGCGGCGCTGAAAAGTCGATTTCAACCTTGATTTCCGGAGCATCGGCATCCTTGAGCGAAGCGTCCAGCGGCGCCAGTCCGCCCTGGTCCGTCGGCGGCGGGGCGGCATCGCTCAACTCCAGCAGACTCTCGCCTTCTTCCAGCGGAACCAGCTCGCGCGGCGGTGGCACCGGCTTCGACGGCAACGCCACGCCAAGTTGCGCCGCCAGGTTTTTCGCGTACGTCTGCTGCGTCTGCGGATTGCTCAGCGCCACTCGGGCCGTGGCCACCTCGTTCATGATCCGTGTCGCCGCGTCGCGCTTGGTTCGATCCGGGTGAATCGCATACTTGTCCAGCGTTTCCAGCCGGCGACGCGCCGCTTCCTCGATCGCGCCGGCATGATGACAGAACCGCGGCAGCCCCAGCAGCGCATAGTGGTCCGGCGGAATCCCCGGCTCCCGTTTGCCCTTCGGCACACTCAGCCATTCGTGGTACAGGTCTTCGGCCATGTCCCTATCGCTCTCCAGCATCCGTGCGGCTCAACCCACGGCATAAGTGTACCGTACGACGCCGGTCGGTTCTTCTTGGACAGATCCCATTCAGGTCATCGGCCAATTCATGGAACCACATAATCCGAAGTGCCGGGGAAACCCTATTGCCGGACGGATTATTGCGGAATTTATGGAATGCCGTTCGTGGTGCTGCGAATGTCAAGACCACGGACATCTCACCGCAACGGCACGAAGACACGACGGCCATCACGATCGGGGTGACGACTTCCGGCGCGTTGTCGTGCCGTTGTGTTGTGTCGTTGTGGTGAACCCCTTGTCTTGTTTCATGACTCAGTCCCGGCATCCGCGATAGCGCGATCCAGATCAATCGAGCAGCCGCCATCCGCACATGGGGCGTCGATTTTCCGCTGGCGCAGTTTTCGGATCAGCGTCGCCATCGGCTCATGCACCGGCGCGGTGAAGGTCATCGGCTCGCGCGTGCGCGGATGCGTGAAGCCCAGCAGCGCGGCATGGAGCGCAGGCCCAGGCTGAATCATGTCCGCCCGCGCGTCGGCCTCGGCGTCCATCTTCTGGCCTTCCGCCTTCTCCCGGGCATAGTTGAGGAACCGGCGCGAACCGGCTACGTGCGGCGGCGTTGCGATTTCCGCTTCGCCCACCGGCTCCCCGCCGTACATCACGTCGCCCACGATGGGATAGCCCTGATACGACATGTGCACGCGAATCTGATGCGTCCGGCCGGTACGAAGCTCAATCTCCACCAGCGCGAAGCCCTGATACTGTTCCCGCACGCGGGCGATGGACAGCGACGGCTTGCCCAGGTGATCGTGCCGGACGCAGAACGCCTCATGCACGGTGGGGTGCTTGCCGATCGGCAGGTCGATCACCATGGCCGGCTCGTCCGGATTGCCGTGCACCACGGCGAGATATGCCTTGCGTGTCTGCCGTTTTTCAAACTGTTTCGCGATGCCCCAGTGCGCCTGTTCATCCTTGCCGACGACGAGGACGCCGGTGGTGTTCTTGTCGAGCCGGTGGATGATGCCGGGACGGTATTCCGCGGCTCCGACGCGGCTGAGTCCGCGGACGATGCCTTCGACCTGCTCAGGCGGCACGTCATGCGGCTGCGCGGGATCCGTGGATCGAAAGCCGCTGGTCAGACGGATCTGCGTCGGCAGTCCCGCCGCTTCGTGCTGCTGCTGAAATCGGTAGGCCAGACCGTTGACGAGGGTTCCGCTGAGATTGCTTCGCGCGGGGTGGACGATCAGGCCCGCCTGCTTGTTGATGACGATGAAGTCGTCGTCCTCGTAGAGCACGTCGATAGGAATCGGTTCGGGCAGGATGGAACGCACGGCCGGGGGCGGCAGTTGGACGTCGATGACGTCGCCG
>JADLAP010000072.1 GCA_020848195.1 Phycisphaeraceae bacterium | reverse complement strand
TCACAGAAGATCACGAACGGCTCCTGCACCTGCTTCAATTCCTCCACGACCAGGTGTGGCGACCGCGTGATGAACTTGCCCTCCGTGTACTCCCGGCAACAACAGAAGCTGCATGGATACACGCAGCCCACGCTCGTGCGCACGGCCGCGACGGAAGGTTCGTGCATGTAGTGGTAGTGCTTGCGATACCGGGCGGTGAGCGAACGGTCGGGAAATGGCTGCTCGTCCAGCGTGCGGACCGGCGGGCGATAGGCGGTGGGGATCAGGCCGTCTTTCGTGCGCACGTGGAGGCCTGCGATGCCTTCGAGATTGCGCTGGCCTGCCTTGCGGGCTTCGCAGAGTTCGATGAAGGTCCGCACGCCTTCGCCGATGACCACCGCGTCCACAGCCGGGTCGTCGAAATCCTGCGGCACCAGCGTGGGATGATGCCCACCTACCACGGTCAGGCAATCGGGCACGACCTGACGCACTGCCCGCAGCGTGGCGATCGCCGTGTTCCGCCGCACATGCTCGCTGGTCACGCCGACCACGTCGGGGCGGAAATCCTTGAGCGATTCCTTCAGATCCCCCGGTCGAAGCATCATGTCCACGATGCGAACATCGTTGCCCGGCTTCACCGCCGTGCCCACGAGTTCCAGGGCCAGAGGCTCTACTTTCGCCAGATATTGCAATCCAATGGTTCGCGGGTCACAGGGCGGGTTGATGAGCAGCACCTTCATCCAGCGTCTCCGTGTTCAGGTGGCGGGGCCCGAATCGACGACGGACGACGGATGGTAGCGCCGCACGCACTGGCGGATCAACTTCGTGGAATCCGTTTCATGCGTACCGCCCATGCTCAAGACATGCGGTGTACATCGCCTCCAGGTTCGCCTCCGGCACGCAGGGCGGCAGGTTGTTGCCTTCCTTCAAAACGAACTTGCCGCCTTCCATCACGCCGCTTTTGAGGATGTCCGTGACCCGGCGGTACACCTGCTCCGGCGTCGCGCTGAGCAGCAACGCCACCTCAGGCCCGCCGCTGATCTCCACCTCCGGCCCAAGGACCCTGCGCAATTGCCCGTGATTCACGGGAAATCCCGTGTCAAACGACCAGATGTCCAGTTCCTTGTGCATCGTCGGAAACAGCCGCGTCGCGTCGCCGCACAGGTGGATGAACCGCTTGCGCGGAGCTTCCGTCGGCGTGGAGTCGTACCAACGCTTGTGATGCGGCAACACCTGCTGCCTGTACATCTCGACGCTGAGCATCATGCATGAATCGTCGCCCATCACCGGGGGCCGGCCCACCTTACCGTCCCAGTACCGGATGAACGACTCCCGACGGTTGATCGCCGCATCCACCACGAAACGCATCAATTTGTCCGCATATTCCGGGTCGGCGGCCAAGTCGGTCAGAAACTCCGTCGCGCCCCGGATGTTGCAGCTCACCGTCACCGGCCCGTCCAGCCAGATGTGCGCATAAGGATGCAGCACTACCGGTTTGCCCTCGAATTTCAGGTCTTTGCAGATCTTTTCCATCTCGCGCCAGAACGCCAGACGATCCTGAAGGAAATCGCATTTCACCGGATCGCTGATGTCCAGCTTGAAGATGTCCCACTTGTTGTCGTCGGTAAGAAACGGCTTGGCGTCGGGGATATGTCCCGGCGTGTAGTCGACCTCCGCGCCAAGGCACGCGGCGTCGTACACGCTGTCCACATTCAGGTTGATGTCCCAGTGATCGGGCCAGTCCGTGGAGAAGTCGCAGTATTTGCTGATGACGCGGCGAAAATAACGCTGGAACTGCAGCGCCAGCTCCACGTGCATCTTCGGATCCTGCGCCGCCAGCGCCAGGTCGAGGTTGTCCGGGTTGATGGCCGGATTCATCGACACCACGCGCGGCGTCGTGCCGATCGTCACCGGCACCCGCGTCGGCTTGCCTTCGCGGTACGCCTTCCAGACTTGTTCCTTTTCCGCATCGCTGACCAGGGCATAGGGCATTGTTGTCTACCTTTTCGCTTAACTGTCACGCATACCGTCCGTTGTCCAGGCACGCGGCGTACAACGCTTCGAGGTTCACATCCGGCACGCAGGGCGGGAGGTTGTTGCCTTCGCGCAGAATGAACTTGCCGCCTTCCATCACGCCGCTGCGCAGGATGTCCGTGGCCCGGCGGTACACCGCATCCGGCGTGCCGCTGAGCAGCAACGCCACCTCCGGCCCGCCCTGTATCTCAATTTCCGGCCCAAGCTGCTTGCGCAAATCGCCGTGATTCACCGGAAATCCCGTATCAAACGCGCGAATCTCCAGTTCATCCCGCATCGTCACGAAATGCCGCGTCGAGTCCCCGCACAGATGCATCAGCCGAATCGCATCCTTCTGCGGCGGCAGCGTGTTGAACCAGTGCTGATGATGACGAAGGATACGATCCCGATACATCTCCACACTGAGCATGGCGCAGGAGTCGTCGGCTATCCAGTAGCCGGAGCCCACCTTGTCGCCCCAGTAACGCTTGAACGCTTCGCGCCGGTTGATCGCGGCCGAGGTGACGAACTCCAGCAGCTTGTCCGCATACTCCGGGTCCACCATCAGGTCGGTCAGAAATTCCGTCGCGCCCCGGATGTTGCAACAGACCGTCAGAGGTCCATCCGTGCCCATCAGCGCCAGAGGGCCCAGCTTCACGGGCCTGCCCTCAAAAGTCAGGCCCTCGCAAACCTTTTCCATTTCCTTCCAGAACGACATCCGATCACGCAGATAATCGCATTGCAGCGGATCGCTGATGTCCAGCTTGAAAATGTCCCACTTGTTGTCGTCGGTGAGGAACGGCCTGGTGTCCGGCAACTGGCCCGGCGAGTAGTCCACCTCCGCGCCCAGACATGCCGCGTCGATCACGTTGTAGTTCGTTTGTCCGATGTCCCAGTGATCGGGCAGATCCGTCGGCCAGTCAGTGTACCTGCCCAGCACGCGACGCACGTACAACTGGTGTTCGAGGCACAACTGTACGTGCATTTTCGCATCGTTCGCCGCGACGTTGGCGTCCAGATGGTTCGGATTATTCGCGGGATTCATGCATATGACGCGAGGGTTGGTCGCCAGAATCACCGGCACGCGAGTCGGCTTGCCCGCGCGGTAGTCGTTCCAGAGCTGCTCTTTGTCCGCATCGCTGACCAGGGTATACGGCATGGGATCGATCCTTCTCCGGTCAGGGGACCGGAAAGTCTGAAGGATAAATCCATCCCGCTGCGTCCGCGTTCAGCGCCCACCGCCCAAGAATTTTATACATCCGTCAGAGGGATGCCGGGCTGCGTGCTCAGGCCAATCGTCCATATTTCCAGATGGTTTCCATAGCCAAACGGAGGCTGGATAGTTTCGTGCCGTCGTTGACGGAGCCGGCCGTGGCGACGACCAGTCCCAGCGTGTCGCGGGCCTCGTCGAGGTCGCGGCGGATTTCCCGCACGATGTTGTCCTCTTCGTTGCGCATCATGGTGAACGGCGCGACCGTGCCTTCGACGATGGCCTTGGGCATCGCCTTGCGGATGCTCTTGAACCGGACGTTGGGGCCGAAGTTCACGCGGTTCATGCCGGTGGCCGCAAGCAGAGGAAGCAGGTGCTCCATGTCGGAGTCGGAGTGCTGGTATCGGGCGTCGTCCGGCCCCGGCGCAAAACGGTCGTAGACGGCCTGGAGAATCGGCTGGCCGAAGAACGCGTACATCTCCGGCGTGCACAGCGCGCAGTTGTCGTCGAGGAAGGCGAAGCCCGGCCCGACCTTCGCGGGATCGCTGCGTTGATCGCAGATCGTGAAGTATTTGAGGATCACGCGAAGCAGGGTGTCGCGGAATCGGGTCGCCAGTTTCGGTTCGTCCAGGATCAGGTACAGCAGGTTTTCCGTGCCGTAGATGCTGGTGGCCAGCGTGACCGGCCCGCGCAATCCCTTCCAAAGCCCAGGTGTCAGGCCGAATTGATCCTTCAACCGCTTGCATTCACGCTCCCAATTGTCGGGGAACATCGCGGCTTCGATGTCCAGCTTGTCCATGCGATCCAGCAGGGCGGACAAATCCTCCGGCGTGTGGGCCGACTCCATCAGCCACCAGCTTTCCGATTGCCACACGCGCCGGCACTCAAACAGCTCACCGATGCCTTTCACATAGGGAAACCGCTTGGCCGGGTTGAACGCATCTTCATTGACCAGTCGTTTGCCGACGATCTTTTCCGCCAGGTCGTTGTACTGTTTGCCGACCGACTGGGCGAACGCGAAATCCTGCTCCAGCTTCAGCGGCTCCTCTTTCAGACCCAGCTCCGCCCAGAGCGTGTGATAGCCGAAGCCCATACCCAGGGGCATCTGCCTGATCCCCGGCCCAAACGGCTTGCGCCAGGCTTCATCGTTGTCGCGCCAGAATTGATCGAGGTCGATCGGTGTATTGTTGATGAGCATGGAAATTCCTTTATGGCCGCAGATGAACGCAGATGAACGCAGATAAGACCAGATCAACAGTTAAATTTTGAAATTGCACTCAATCTCCGTGCTTTGCATGTATCTGCGTTCATCTGCGGCTAAAAAACTCACAGCCACCCGGTCATTTCCGCCAAAAGGCGGCTGTATTCGACGAAATCGGGCCAGGAGACGTCAGAGGGCACGCCGTGGTCGCAGCTTGGGATGAAGCCGCCGGCCTTGACGACGGGTTCGAGCCGCGCCATCTCATCGCGCAGCGCCTTGCCGCCCTTGGCCATCATGCGCTTGTCCACGCCGCCGCTGTAGGACATCCGCGTACCGTACTTCCTGCGGAATGCGGGCAGGTCGTTGCCTGCCGCCACTTCCAGAGGCGAGTTCCAGTGCATGCCGCACTCGATCCACACCGGGATCAGCTCATCGACCCGGCCATCGGAGTCCACGCCGACGACCGGCACGCCTGCCTGCTTGCACAACTTGCTCCAGTCCGTCCAGCACCGGCTGAGGAACTTGCGGCACATGTCCGGGCCGATCATCGGCTTTTCCTTGTACGCCATGTCTTCGTTGATCATCATGTAGTCCGGCACGACATGCTCAAACAGCCGCGACAGCATTTCATGCACGAACTGCTGCCAGAAATCGACCATGTCCTGCGCCATCGCCGGATCGTCGAGGAACAGCATGCAGAGGTTTTCAAAACCGAGCCATTCGCGCAACTGCCAGAACGGGCCTGAGAAGACCAGGCCCAGTGGATGCGTGCGATGCTTGAGCTTCGCGCAGTTCTGCTTGAAATCCGCGGGAAACCGGCCCGGCTCGTCCGGGTTGTACCGGCGCTTCATGTCGTCCCAGTCGGCTCTGCTTTCCACGGGACACTTGAGCCACGACCGCGTGCAGAAGTCCGGTGCGCCGCGCAGGTCGCCGGGCATGAACTCCTTGCCGATCTCACAGACGTTGCCCTTCCAGTCCTGCACAATGCGGGAGTCCGCCCGTTCCTCGACGATCTTTTCCTCGAACTCCGGCATCATCGTCAGCACCATGCCCGGCCATGGCGCGTCGAACGGCGCCGGCTGCTCGATGCCCAGAAGATCACGGATGTAGGCGTGATAGTCGGTCACGCTTTCCGGCAAGCCCTGCTTGTACCAGTTGACGCGCGTGGAGCGCCGTCCGTGCCCGGGGTTCCACGTCACGCGGTCGGGCTGCTTGAAGGTCAGGGTCGCAATGAAGCGTTCACGTTCGGTCATCGTCACAGGCCTGGCCACAACGGGTCTCCATGTCAGGCGCCGCCGACGATGATGCGGACATGATCCGTCAACGCTGACGGAGGCCGCACTGCCGGCAAAGCGCCTCGAAAAGTTGATCCAGTTCCTTCACCGGAGGCGGATTGAGCACGAGGATGCCCAGGCCTTCCGGACGCAGTTGTTTCGTCAGCTCCAGCACTTCCGCCGCCGGCGTGATGATGAACAGG
>JADLAP010000071.1 GCA_020848195.1 Phycisphaeraceae bacterium | reverse complement strand
CGAATTTCCCAGCCAGATCGTGTTTATCCTTGTTCTCCACGGTGCAGGAAAGCATCGCCTGCCGCAGACGACGGATGCCCTCCTCTCCCACATTGAGCATTGCGAGTTCCAACGCGTAGGTTCGCGTGTAATCGTAACGATTGCAGTAAGGCGGGGACGTGATCAGGCCGCCGATCGATTCCGCCTTCATGCTGGGAACGATGTCCAGGCATGAGCCGGTTGTGATTTCGATATTCCCCGGCGTCGGCGCTTCCGCATCATGGGTGAAAAGCATCGGCTCGTCATTGCGGCCCTCGACGTCCTCGACGATCTGCGTCAGCTTCCGCAGGATCGCCTCATCAAAACCCGAAATCGTTCCCTTGTCGAAACTCTTCTTTCCCAGACCTCGTCCCGAACGCTGGTCCCACCGCAGATACTGTCCATCCTTGCGCGTGAAACTGATTTCCTCGAGGACGGACATGGCGGCGAATCGGAGCAATTCCGAAAGCATCGCGTCCTCGGTTTGCCCGGCAACATGCAGAAACCGGCCAAGCCGCCGCTGCGTCTCCAGCGGAAATGCGCCTTGCGTGATGCGAAGGTGCGGGAACGGATTCTCTTCCCCGTCCTGATCCCAGGCCCGTTTCGCCATGACATCGCGTATGGATTTCGCCAGCGAGACTTGATCCGCGCGAAACACGGCGCGGCGAACCTTCATGATCTCCACGCTGCATGGAAGCAATTCAATCCCGATCGCGCTCAAACCCAGCTCGGCGGCGACAAAGAGCGACGTCCCGCTTCCCGCGAATGGATCGAGAATCGTCCCGGACGGCCGGGTCTTCTCGATCAGATAACGGATCAATTCCGCGGAGAAACCCTCCCGATACTTGCACCAGCGGTGTCCGATCTCGGTCTTGTTGGCCTGAAAGCTGACGAGCGTCCGATCCAGATCGTCGTTGATCCGCATCTTGTCCGCGAAACGTCGAGTGATTTCCGCATCGGCGGCCTTGATGCTCGACAGCATTTCGACGTGGCGCTGGGGTAACTCTGTCATCGTCGTCATTGCGCGTGATTGTACTCGCACATTCCGTGAAACCGAAAAACACCTGCGTCGCCTGCCCGGATGCATCCACGACATCAGCGCCGACAGTCTGATCCGATCATGGGCCGGGCGGTGTGGACGATGCGGCCGCGCCGGCCATCATGGTGCGACGCAGTGCGTTGTCGAATCTGTCGGGGCCGGTGGGGCCGAGGATTTTGCGCAGGTAGGCGTCGTTGATGCGACCGGTGCCGCTGTCGAAATACTCGAAATGGTGCAGCGTCACCATGAAGAGGCGAAAGAGATCGCAGGACGTGCGTTCGGCCTGGACGCGGACGACCGCGGGCGTGGTGGGATTGCGGGCGAGGCGGCGAAGGCGATCGATGGCGTTCTGGACCAGACGGTGGTAATCGCCGAGGAACTGGTCGCCCAGGCGTGGGGCGGGCTTGATCGCGCCGGCGCGGCGAAGGGCGGCACGGTCGCGTTTGATCGTCGCTTCCCCCATGCCGAGGATGGCGGCGATGTCGCTGACACCGACGCCTTCGCCGGTGAGGAATTCCACGCAACGGCGGCGATCCGGTGATGTCAGTTCGCAACCGGTCAACAAGCCCGTGCGAACCCGGCGGATGAGTTCCGAGGCTGTCAGCGGTTCCGGGGTTTCCGGGGTTTCCGGGGGGCCGGGTTTCCGGGGTTTCCGGGGCTTCCGGGGGCTTCGGGGGTTCCGGGGGTCCGGTGACGCTTCGGACGTTGGCGTTGGCGTCTGATCCGCCTGTTGTGAGTCTTCATGCAGGTCCAACACATCCGGTGAAAGCGGTGAAAGCGGAGTTTGTGCCATGAAAATGCTCCTTTTTCGCGCCGATTCACGCGCCGGCGACGTCCGGAACGTAGCACTTGACCCAGGAAAAGATCAAGCGGAAAAGCGGCGAATCCATCGGGAAATAGCCACTTTTTCGCCGCAAAGACGAATGATCCGGATCATCCAGGGATCACGGGCGGATCAAATCGTAAAGCTGCGTACAGCAGCGACTTGGCTCGACGAGGGTCCGGTTTTGATCCTTCAGGGATCACAGGCGGAAAAACGGGATCATCGGGATCAAAATCGATCCAAACGGGCTTCGCGGCAGCGAACAGGGCATCGCCTCGATGGACCAACGAGAGCTGGAATGGTGTTGAGATGTAAATGTTTACCATTCTATTCGTCGTCGATTATCAAAATAATCCAGTATTTTTGCTCATATACCGCAATGCCATCTTGAAAATGTGAAAATTTAACATATACTCCCCGCGATGAATCCCCAGCAACGGCGACAGTCGATCTGCGAGCAGGTGGAGCGGAAGGGCGTCTGCGCCTACGAGGAGCTTTCCGCGCTGCTGGGCGTCTGCTCGATGACCATCCGTCGGGATGTGGACCAGTTGGCCCGGGAGGGGCTGGTCATCAAGACCCTCGGCGGCATCCAGCGAGCCGCGGAGGCCAGTCTGTACGAAAGCGATCTGCTGGCGCGGCTGATGACGTGTCGTCCGCAGAAGCGGCACATCGCCCGCGAAGCCCTCCGCCTGGTCCAGCCGCGTCAGACGTTGTTTCTCGATGGCGGAACCACGTGCCTGGAACTGGCCAAACTTCTGGCGGCAGGCGACGGCGGCCTGACCGTGGTGACCAACTCCGCGCAGGCGTGCATGGAGCTTGGACGCGGCAAGGGCAATATGACCGTGGGCATCGGCGGGCAATACGACGCAGCCAGCGCGTCCTTCGTCGGACCGACCGCCGAGGAGAGTGCCGCCCGTTTCTTCGTCGACGTCGCGTTCATGTCCACCAAGGGCCTGATCCCCGACGAGGGCACGTTCGAGTCCGCCATCGCCACGTTTCGGATCAAGCAGATCATCGCGCGGCAGGCGGGTCGGGTCGTCCTGCTGGCGGATCACACCAAGTTCAACCAGCGGGCACTGAGCAAGGTGCTGGACATTTCACAGTTGCACGTGGTGATCACGGACAGCGGCGCTTTGGACTCGGACCTGGCGCGGCTTCGGCGAAACGTCAAGCAGGTGGTGATCGCGGAGGAACTACCGAACCCCAGTTCGGATGAGGTGAGTTGTGCCCATTGAGAACATTCAGAACATGATGGCGGCCGCGCGGCAAGGCGGGTACGCGGTCGGCTACTTTGAAAGCTGGAATCTCGAATCGCTGCAGGGCGTGCTCGACGCCGCCGAGGCTCGGCGATGCCCGATGATCGTGGGTTTCAACGGGGATTTTCTCAGCCGAAGCGAGCGTGTGGCCCCGGAGCGGTTGGAACTGTATGCCGCGCTGGGCCGGGCGGCCTGCGAGGTGGCCAAAGTTCCCTGCGGGCTGATCTTCAATGAATGCCCGTGCGACGCATGGGTTCGACGGGCGGCGGAACTGGGCTTCGGCCTGGTCATGCCCGCCGATCCCGATGTGCCGCTGGAGCAGTACGCTCAGCGCGTGGCGGAACTGGTGCGACATGCCCATGCCCGGGGCGTGGCGGTGGAAGCCGAGCTGGGCGAACTGCCCTGTGGCGCGGCCGGCGTCGTTGACAGCCGGCACAGCGCCATGACCGATCCCGACATCGCTGCCCGGTTCGTCGAACAGACCCGCGTCGATCTGCTGGCGGTCAGCGTCGGCAACGTCCACATCGCCATTCAAGGCGAACACGGCCTGGACCTGGATCGGCTGGCGGCCATCGCCCGGCGCGTGCCGACGCCGCTGGTCCTGCACGGCGGCACGGGCATCGATGCGGCATCGCTGCAGGCCGCCATCAAACTCGGCGTGACCAAGGTCAACTACGGCACGTATCTCAAGCAGCGATACCTCGCCGCCGTCCGTCGCGCGCTGGCTCAAACGCAGGTCAATCCGCATGAGTTGCTCGGCATCGGCGGGACGCAGGACGTCATGGTCGCCGGCCGGCTGGCGGTGCGGGACGCCGTGTTTGAACGCATCAATCTTCTCAGTTGTGTTGGAAGGTGTTAGTCATGGCGGACGTGGGATGCGCGGGCATTCTGGTGGCGGACACCTTCTGCGGGCCGATGCGATCGCTGCCGGCCGAAGGCGAACTGGTGACCGTCGGCGACATGGCCACCAAAGCAGGCGGCTGCGCGGTCAATGTCGCCATTGATCTGGCGAAGCAGGGCGTCAGCGTGGACATCGCCGGCTGCGTCGGCCGCGACGCCTCGGCGGAATTTCTGCTCCAAAGCCTCCACCACGCCGGCGTCGGCCACCAGCGCGTCGTCATGACCGATCGACAGCCCACCAGCCGAACCGTCATTCTGCTCGTGGAAGGCCAGGATCGGCGGTATGTGCATCATTTCGGTGCCAATGTCGCATTCGCCGCCTCCGACATCGACCGCGCGTGGGCGGCGGGCCTGAAGGTGTTCTACCTCGGCGGCCTGTTCGCATTGCCCGGCCTGATCGCCGAGGAATTACGGGATTTGCTCCGTCATTGCCGCCGGGCCGGCGTGGTGACGGTGCTGGACGTGGTGGTGCCCCAGCAGACGCCGCCGCGCCAGGTGCTGGACCTGCTGTTGCCGGAAGTCGATTACTTCCTGCCCAACGAAGACGAAGCCCGGCGACTGACGGGACTTCACACGCCGGAATCGCAGGCGATGGAACTGGGCCGGCGCGGCGCGGGCACGGTGGTCATCACCTGCGAATCGCACGGCGCGGTGGCGGCACGCGGAGACCGGCTTTGGCGTTGCCCCGCCCATGACTGCGATGTCGTCGATCCTTCCGGCTCCGGCGACGCCTTCGCCGCCGGCCTGATCGCCGGCATTCTCCAGCATCACGACATGCCCGGAATGCTTCAGTACGCCAGCGCGCTGGGCGCTTCGGCCATCCGATGCGTCGGCACCACCGATGGCGTGCTGACCGCCGGCGAAGCTCGTGCGTTCATCGCCGCCCATCCTCTGCATGTGCAGTGTGAACCGCTTGCCTGATGACTCTTCACAGGAGGTTGTGCCGTGGAAATGCGAATGCCTGATCTGGCTACGACGGAATCGGAAATCAAAATCCTCCGCTGGTACGTGGAGGTGGGCAAGAGCGTCGAACGCGGCCAGCCGTTGCTGGAAGTGGAAACCGACAAAGCGACGATGGACGTCGAATCCGTCGTCACCGGCGTGGTGACGAAACATTGCGTGCGGGAAGGCGACAGCGTGGCCGCGGGTCATCTGCTGGCGGAGTTCGCTGATGCCGCTGCTGCCGCCGCAAGTGAAACGCCCAAGCCGACTCCGGTGACGGCGCCATCCACGAGCCAATCCGCGGGCCAGACTGCTAGCCAGACCGGGGGCCAATCCGGGGGCCAATCCGGGGGCATGTTCGCCCGCAACCGAGCCGCGCAGCCCGCGGCCTCGGCGGCTGTTTCCGCATCCGCGACCCAGACCATCGCCCTCAGCCCCGCGCAACGCGCCGTCGCCCGACGATTGCTCGAAAGCAAGCAGAATATCCCGCATTTCTACCTTCAGCGTTCGGTCAATGCCCAGGCGATGATCGCCCGTCGTCAGGCGGCCAAACCCGTGTCGCCGGCATGGGACGCCATGTTCGTCCACGCCGTCGCCAAGGCGGCGGTCAAGTTTGAACGCATGATGTACCGCTTCGAGAACGAACAACTCGTGACGCAGGGCACGGACGCCGTAGGCGTGGCGGTGGACGACAAGGGCGAACTGTTCGTCGTGACCATCGCTTCGCCCGCGACAAAAACGCCGGAGCGGATTTCCCAGGAACTGATGGACATCGTGAATCGTCTGCGTGCGGGAGACCCGGAAGCACGCCGGATCACCCCCGGCTGGATCACCGTGACCAATCTGGGCATGACCGGCACGGAATCCTTCGTGCCGATCATCAATCCGCCGCAGGCGTCGATACTCGGCATCGGTCAGGTCAGGCCTCAGGCCGTGGTGACGGAGGATGGCAGGATCGAAGTGGAACGCCGCGCCATGCTCACCCTCGCGGTGGATCATCGCGTGGTCAGTGGAAAGTATGCCGCCGATTTCCTGGCGGCTGTGATCAATGAATTGGAATCCCTATGACCCAGACCCATGTGCAACCCTACCTCGGCGAGCTGTTGCTGCCGAATCTCCCGGATCCGCTGATTGCCGAGGCCTACGAGCAGGCGATTCGGCGCAATGTGCTGCCGGCGCTGGATCCCCGTATTTTCTTCGGCTATTTCAGCGTCTGCGCCGATCACCGCGGCCACGGAGCCAACACCACGTACCCCGGCCTGGATTGGGGGCAATCCTGCGATGCGCTGCTCTGGCTGGGCCGGACAGCCGAAGTGCTCGCCAGTTGGAACTATGTCCGCGCGTTCCAGCGCGGAGACGGCCTGGTTCCCTTCGCCATTCTGCCTGATTACGCGGGCAAAACGCTCGATGCCAGCGCGGGATGCAAGCTCACCGTTGAATCCAACGGAGCCGTGTTCCTGCACTGGGTTCCGAACAATCCCCTGGGCGTCCTGGCCAATGTGACGTTCCTCCGCGCGGCGGAAGCGATTTACCGTCACACGCAGGATTCGGCGTGGCTGGCGGCGCAGTCGCCCTGGCTGAAGAAGGCGGCTTCCTGGCTGATGACGCAGGTGTCCGGCGAAGGACTCGTCCACGGCGCGGGCTTCTATGTCGAACGTCCCGCGAGAATCGAACACGACGGCATCAGCCAGTGTTGCACGGTGGAAGCGATGGAAGGCGCAGCCGAACTGTTCGACCGGATGGCCCAAGCCGCGGACGCGGAATTGTGTCGTGCGACGGCCCGGCGCATTCGTGACGCTTTTTCCCGGCATTTCTGGGCCGGCGACCATTTCGCCGAGTACATCCATCCGACCCGCGGCGTCATCAGCAGCCATGGCTACACCGATGTCGATTGGGCCGCCATCGCGGCGGGCATGGCGGATGACTCGCAGATATCTTCCGTCTGGCCCGCGATCCGCCGCAATCCGGATTTCATCTACGACGGCATCCCGTCGGGCATCGCCACCGAGCCGCAGACGTATGAAGACTGGGAGATGCAGAACATCGACCGTCACGATCTGGCGGCCATGGGTCGCGTCTGGTTCCTTGAAGCGGCCGCCCGGTCGCGCATGGACGACGCCGAGGGCTTGCTGCGGTCGCTTGAGCTTGTCGCGGAGAAGGGCCGGGCCAACGGCTGGCACTGGCGGGAACGCTACTACTCCCACAAAACCGGCTGTCTGGATGTGTCGCACATCCAAGCCTACGTCGAATATGCCGCGAACCTGATCCGGATTGTGCAGCGTGATGTGATGGGCGTGGCGCTGGACATGGACGGCGGATTGTCGCTGTCTCCCTGTGCGACGCAGCCGTGGTGGGAGCGGGGCTTTGGCCAGACGTTGTCGTGGGCCGGTCGGGAAATCACGTACCGGTTTCACCGGGATGGCCTGACGGGAACGTATCGCGGCTCGGAGCCGCTGCGATTGCGGGCAAGACGAGGCCGCGGCGAGGCGTGGCGATGTCTGAATCTGCCCGCGCAGGCCGGTTCGCCTGGCCGCGAGTTTCACATTCAAACTTTGTCACGGAACGGCAGGTGATGCCATGTCGCAAGTCACGACAACCGGAAACGTATCAAGTCGGTCGGAATGCGAATCCTCGTTTCTCCTGGGCCTGTACCGGACCATGGTGCGGATCCGCGAGTTCGAGGAAGGGGTCAAATTCCTGTTTCTGGAAGGGAAGATGCCGGGAACGATCCACCAGTGCCAGGGCCAGGAAGCCACGGCGGTCGGCGTCTGCTCCGCGTTGAACGCCGATGACTTCATCACCTCCACCTTCCGAGGCCACGGCCACGCGCTGGCCAAAGGGCTGTGCGAACAGGAACTGCTCGACGAGCTGTTCGGCGCGGTCACCGGCTGCTGCAAGGGCAAGGGCGGTTCCATGCACGTGGGCAACATGGCCAAGGGCATGGTCCCCGGCATCGCCATCGTCGGCGGAGGCATTCCCATGGCGGCGGGCATGGCGATGGCCTTCAAAATGCAAAAATCCACGCGGATTACGGCCTGTTTCTTCGGCGACGGAGCCGTCGCCGAGGGCGCGTTCCACGAAGGCCTGAACATGGCCTCACTCTGGAACCTGCCGGTCATCTTCGTCTGCGAGAACAACCTCTACGGCGCGTCGACCCGGATCGACCTGGTGATGAAGAACACCCGCGTCTCCGACCGTGCCGCGTCGTACGGCTTCACGGGTGAAACAGTGGACGGCAACGATGTGCTGGCGGTGCATGAAGCCGCCGTCCGCGCCGTCAAACGTTGCCGGGAGGGCAAGGGGCCGGTGCTGCTGGAACTGCTGACCTATCGCCGCACGGGCCATTCCCGACGCGATCCCTGCCACTATCAGCCTCAGCCGGAGCGCGAGACATGGACCGCCGGCGATCCCATCGAACGATTCGGAAATCACCTGATCGAACGAGGCGTGGCGGACCAGGCAGCCCTGAACGACATCCGGCAAAGCGTCATCCGCGACTTCAACTCCGCCGTCGAGGTCGCACGAAGGCAACCGCTGCCGACCCTGGATGACCTGACCACGGACGTCTTCGCCTGAGCCTTTTCGCAGCGGTGAGAGCTGCGCCTGGTTCGAGGAACAGTTGACATGACACCGGCAAATGATGCGGAATTATGCTTTGTTCTGGCGAATCACTGGAGCTACACCGGCATCGGCTGGTCTCTGGGCTGGGAGTCCTGCGTCAATTCCATTTCCGACAGTCTGGATCTGGCGGACGGCCAACCCAGCATCCGAACGGGAATCAACCTCGAAGCCCTGGCATATGAGATGCTCGCGGAGCATGATCCCGATCTGGCCGGCAAACTTCGGAAATATCTGGATGCGGGGCTGGTGGAGATCATCGGCGGCACATTCGGACAGCCCATGGGTTCGATGGTGTCCGGCGAATCCAATCTGAGGCAGATGGTGGTCGGGCAGCAAACCATTGAAAAATCGCTGGGACGACGGGTGGCGGTGTTTCTCGAAGAAGAGGAAATGAGTCACCCGCAGATACCTCAACTGGCGCTGCTGGCGGGCTACAGGTACGCGAGCATGGCCCAGTGCGACACGTGGGGCCGGCACGGCGCGCCGAAGATCGAGCGAAGCATCATGGTCTGGCAAGGCGCGGATGGTTCCCGCATCGTCGCCACGCCTGCCAACGCATTGGTGTTCCATCCTCCCGCGGTCACGAAAGACATCGACGCGATGTGGACCGACGCGGGCCGCGCCAAGGTCGCGCAACTGTCAACGTCCGCGTGCCCGCCGCTGGCGGTGAAATGGACGGAATTTGGCTGGGAACCCATGTCCGGCACGCGGATGAACCGCTTTGACGCCGGCCTGTTTCCCATCCTTTCGCGGGAATACCGCGTTGCGTATGTGACGTTCGAGCAGTACATGGATCGGTACCGATCGCACGCGGGCGAAGCTGTTCAGTTGACGATGGATCAATTCGACAAGCTGTTGCCCTGGGGCATAGGCGGCGATCAGATTCGTCGTTTTGGCCGCGAGGTGGAAGCGGTGCTTCATGCCGCGGAACGCATGGATGCCGTGGCGCACGCCCTGGGCGTCAGCGATATTCCGCTGGAACGATTGTCCCAGGCGTGGCGTGATCTGCTGCAATCGCAGAGCCATGATGTGTCGTTGTGCGAGTTTTCGCGGTTCCAGGGATTGTGGGAGAGCGTGCCGCGCCAGCCGAAGCTGGACCAGCACTTTCTTCCCTGGGGCGCCAGCGGCTGGCAACTCATGGACCGTGCCGATCAGCGAGGCCGCGACGTGCTGCGCGAGGCCGCCGAAGCCATCGCCGCCAAGGTTGATACCCGCACGACAAACCCGGAAGCGATTTCACGGGTGGCGTTCAACGCCTGCGGACATGAACGCGACGCCGTGCTGACCACCGGACGCATCCCGCTGGCGGGCAAGGATATTCGCGGTTTTCGCGTGAAATCGTCGTCGAATGGAACGGAACTGCCCTGGCAGTTCGTCGATCAGCACCGGGATTCCGACGGGAAACTGGTGTCCGCCGATCTGGCATTCCTGGCGCAATCAATCCCGGCCATGGGCTACGACACCTACGGCGTGGAACCTACGCGGGAGCCGGCAGCATCGCCCGCGACGGACCTGCATGTGGATGAATCGGCGCTGAGGATGAAGAACGCGCTGATCGAGGTGGCGTTGGACCCGGTCAGCGGAATGATCGCCTGTCTGCACGATTGCCGGCTTGGCGTCAATCTGCTGGACAATCGGACGACTCCCTCGCCCACCCTGACGGGCCAACCCAATCCGAAGGTTCTAAGCCCGCGCCACATCGGTCCCGCCGATCAGTTCAACGCGCTGAACAGCGCGCAATCCCAGGCGAAATTCACGTGGCTGGAGAAAGGGCCGGTGCGCGCGACGGTGCGCGTGCTCCATCCCGTGCAGAGCCGGATAGGACTGGACGTGTACATCAGCCTCACCGCGGGTTCGCCGACCGTCGAGATACAGGTCCGGCTGTACTCCACGTTGCCGCCGGTGGCGCCGGAGGGCAAGATCAACGGCTGGCAACTCGATCTCGACATCAACGACGGCTACTGGCTCCGGTTTTCCCCGGCATTTGATGTGAAAACGCTGCTGCGGGACTACCCCTTCGGCATCGAATCCACCGCCAGAAACGCCTTTGAAGCTCTGACCTTTCTCGACTTTCTCAAGGCGGATGGCTCGGGTCTGATGCTGACCCACAGTGGCACGCAATACTTCAAGCGTCTGGACAACGGAGCATATGCCAACCTGATTCTGCGTGAGTGGGAATCGCACTTCACCGGCGACTACGGCTATCCGCGCATCTGCGATTACCGCTACGGGCTGACGGCGCATGGTTCGGACTTCACCCATGCCGATCGTCTGCGTCGCGTCGCGGAGATGGATTTCAAACCTCTTTGCGTGGCGGGCAAATCCTCGCGGGGCAGCTTGCCGCCGCGTACAAGTTTTCTGCAGGTTGATGGCGCAATCCTGTCCGCCTTTCGCCGTCGTTCGCCGAAAACATGGGAACTTCGGCTGTTCGAGTGCATGGGCCGCGAGACGCCGGCGACGTGGTCGACCTCGCTGCCGCTGACCAGCGCCCAATTCATCAACGCCCTGGGCGACCCGGTTGGAGAACCCGTGCCGGTGTCGCATGCGATGGCGACATCGTTGCATTCATGGGAAGTGTCGAATCTGGAGCTGCGGCCATGATGACCAGCAAAGAGCGGTTTCTGGCGGTGCTTTCCGGTGGAATCCCCGATCGGGGTCCCGTGACGACGCACTGGATCACGCCCTACTTCCTCAACGCGCAGATGGGCGGCGTCTCGGCCGAGGCGTTTTACGAAACCATGGGGCTGGACCCGATCCTCTACGCCACGCCGCACAAGCCCGGCGCTGCCGCGGGGGATTACGCCGATCCGCGGCAGAAAGAAGCCTTTTTCCTCGAAAGCCGCCGCGTCGTCAGCGACCAGTGGCGGATCTTCAAAACGGATATCCCCGGCCGGGAACATCCCGCCGCACGCTACGATTTCGTCACGCCCGACGGGGCGCTGTCCATGCTGCTGGAATCCGACGCTTACAGTTCGTGGGTCGTCGAACCGCTGATCAAGAAGAAGCGGGACATCGACCTGCTGGGCAAGTACATGACTTCGCCGCTGTGCGATGTCCAGACGCTCAACCGGCAGGCGGAGCAGTACGGCCGGCGAGGCCTGGTCCGGTCCTACATCTGCTGCTTCGATGTCTTCGGCCAGCCGGGAACCTGGCAGGACGCCACCTGTCTCGTCGGCACCGAAGAGCTGATTATGGAAACCTATGACGACCCGAAATGGGTCCACGAACTGCTGGGCATCCTGCATAGGCGCAAGGCGACGTATGCGCGGTCGCTGCGGGGCGCGAAGTATGACATCCTGGAACTCGGCGGCGGCAGCGCGTCGTCCACGGTGATTTCACCGAAGATTTTCGATGATTTCGTCGCGCCCTACGACGCGGAGCTGATCCGCCTGGCCCACGAGGCGGGGCAGCGCATCGCGTACCACACCTGCGGGGGCATGATGCCGTTGCTGGAGCGGATCGCGGCGATGAAGCCGGACGCGATGGAGACCTTCACGCCGCCGGGGATGGGCGGCGACGTGGATCTGGCCGAGGCGCGACGTCGCGTGCCGCGCCACATCACGATGATCGGCGGATTCGATCAGGGCCGGTATTTCGAGCGATGCACGGAGTCTCAAACGCGGGCGGAAGTCAGGCGATGCGTCGATGCGGCGGGGCGCGAGGGCGGCTACATTCTCTGCCCCTCCGATCAATTTTTCGACGCTGATCCACGTCTGGTCCGGGCTTTCGCGGATGAAGCCCATGCCTGTACGTATGTGAACGGAAAACTTGCATGTTCGCGGCCGGAGACGGCCGCAGGGAGCGCATCATGAAGCGGTTGGGTATTGCGGAATCGTTGCGGGAAGCCATTGCCGAGGAAATGGAGCGGGACGCTGCCGTGTTCTGCATGG
>JADLAP010000328.1 GCA_020848195.1 Phycisphaeraceae bacterium | reverse complement strand
TGCCACTCCAGATCCTCCGGGGACCTGACCACACGGCATCCCATTCCTCCTGCCCCCCGGCGGGGCTTGACAAGGAAGGGATAGGGCATGCCCTCAGGAGACGGCTCTGTGCGGATGAAGGGATAGCCCTCCCTCTCCAGCCAGCCTGCCAGCCAGAGCTTATCCGATACCTGAGAGGTCTTTTCCGGGGGATTGTTGAGCACCGGCGCGCCCTGCACCCTGGCCTCCTCCAGCCCCGGCCCAAGAACCACGGCATCTGGCCGGTACTTCTCCACCAGACGGGACAGGCACTTCTCCGGCCCCAGCCGCGGCAGCCTGATCGTCTCTCTAGCCCATAAGGAGAGGTCCCGGTCGCGGTAGCAGTCAGCGGCATAAACCACATGCCCGGCCCGGCTGGCGGAGGCGGCTATGTGCCTGATATTGATGCCGGCAACCAGGATTTTCATGGACCGATCTCTTCTGACCCTTTGCCGCCAGGATAATTAGAATCGTTCGGATGCTCGGGGTAAAGGACCTTCTTGCTTCGGGCCGAAGGCACTATCTTCAGCCCCCCGGCAAAGTCCTCTTCCAGCTCCCGCCCCAAAAAAAGCCGGTCAAGGAATACGGCTAAAGCCGCCACCTCGGAGTGTGGCTGGTTTCCCACTGCCACATTCCAGTCCGCCAGCTGATACATCTCCGCCGGAACCTTCTCTGCGCCCACTGCCACCAACAGATCTCTTTCGCAATGGCTGATCTCGTCGATTACATCGGGCAGATTGGTTCCATACATGGTCAGGTGGACCACTGCTCCGCCCGCCTCTTTCCAGCGCATGACCTCTCCCTTCCAGGATACGCCAGAGTGCAGGGTGAAGCTGCCTCCCCAGCGGCGGGCTGCATCGGCCAGGCTCTCCTCGATATGGGCATCGCGACCGGTAAGGAGCATCTCACTAGCACCGAAGGCCCTGGCCACCAGGCCCACATGGGTGGTGATCCTCTTATCCCTCTCCGGCCTGTGGCCGATGCGCAAAACCACGACTCGCATGGCCGGGGGAGGGCATACATATTATTTAGCCTTAATCAGGTCGATGCGTCGGCTGGGCGGTCTTCAGTCCTGCAAAATAGCTAAATTCAAGTGATGCGTCACTTCCCAGGATGAATCTGTGCGAGAGATGCCAGGGAAGGGGCTTTTTGGTGGTGGGAGACAAGCCCTGTCCCAACTGCGATGGCAGCGGAAAGATAGGGTCCATATCCCTGGGTGAGGCCTCGGAAGGAGAGATGAAGGAACTCCTGGAGAGCGGCTCGACAAAATGCAGCATCTGCCACGGCACGGGCAAGATGCCGGTGACCGATGGCTGCCCTGCCTGCGGTGGCCTGGGACGGGAGTACCTTTGCGTTGTCTGCGGGGCAAAGCTCTCGGACAAGAAGGAGCTGTGCGAGCGCTGCGCCAAGAAGCCCCTGGTGCATATCCTGGATCCGGCCTGCGACTCCAAGGACATAGCCATCGGGGAGATCTATCAGGGCCGGGTCAATGGCCTGGCCAACTTCGGGGCCTTTGTGGACCTCTCAGAGTGTGTGCGGGGCCTGGCCCATAACAAGTACCTCAAGAGCCGTCCCGAGGTGGGAGACACCCTATTCGTAACGGTGCGAAACATCCTGCCCAACGGCAACATCGAGCTGGAGCCGGCGGAGTTGAAGGAGTACAATACGGTGGAGGTGGAAAAGGAGCTGCCTCTCTACCGGGCC
>JADLAP010000327.1 GCA_020848195.1 Phycisphaeraceae bacterium | reverse complement strand
TACGTGCCGGGGTGCCCGCCGCGTCCGGAACAGTTGATTTACTCGATCATGCTGTTGCAGAAGAAGATCGCGGGCGAGACCGGGACCTTGAAGACGATTCTGAACCTCGATTAAGCGTCTTCGCCGTCTTCGCAGGATTCCAACTCGTCAGCCTGGGCGGAGTAGCGCTTCAAGGCGCGGATGCATTGGGCGGAAGAGAACCCCGCATAACGCAGCTTCCGGTAGGCCGAGGCGAGTTGCAAGGGATCCCGCAACAAGGCGGGCAGCGGGCGGTTTCGGAATTTTCGGGCCAGATATTCCTCAATCAAGACGGCCTCGTCGGCGCCGCTGTAGATCGTATTCACCACCTGTTCGGCGAGCGGGGCGGCGACCCGGCGCGCCTGGAGGTCGCGCACAACGCGCTGGCGGCCATAGCCTTGGGAGTCGAGGCGGGATTGGGCGAAGGACTCGGCGAAGCGGGAGTCGTCGAGGTAGCGGGCGTTCCGGAGGCGGTCGAGAATACCCGGAATGTCGCCGCTATTGGCGGCGCGCCGGGCAAGACGCTGGCGCAGTTCGGTGGTGCTGAGGGAGCGGCGGCTCAATGTGGAAAGCGCGTATTCCCAGAGTTGAGCGGCATCGAGCTTGGGGGGAGTGCGCCGGGCCATGAAGAAGTACCAGCCACCAGCATACTGGAGTACACTCAAAGCAGCGGCCGGCGTGCCCGCCGGCAGATCGGAGACAACTATGGAAGATGACAAGAAATTATCCTATTTCTTCCTCGGCCTGGGACTCGGCGTTGCGGTAGGAATTCTGTTTGCGCCAAAGTCCGGCGAGGAAACGCGCGGGCTGATCAAAGGGAAAGCCAACGAAGGGTCAGAGTATATCCGGCGCCGCAGCGAAGAATTGCGCGACGTGGCCGGCGACTATGTGGAGCGCGGAAAGACCGCGGTGACGCGGCAGCGCGATAACCTGAGCGCCGCGATGGAGGCCGGCAAGGCGGCGTATCGGGATGCGGTCAGCGAGCCG
>JADLAP010000070.1 GCA_020848195.1 Phycisphaeraceae bacterium | reverse complement strand
GTTTCAAGCCGCCATCCTTGAGAGTCTCGCCGCGATCAACACCCGCCACCAGGACGCACTGCGAACCACCCTTACGCTCAACTTTCAGATGTTCGATGACGTTCAACTATTGGCCGCGTGAGGTATAATATCGAAGCCATGATGACCCTGGAGAGCCTGCTGCAGAGCGATCTGTGGTCGCCATGGTGGACAAGGCGATTCCGCGGCAAAACATAACCCACTCCCGAAAGTATGGGCAGCCCCAGTCCGCGACCGCCCGGTACACTATCGCATCATGGAAGACGTACAAGATTCATCCGGACATCTGCCGGTGATGGCGGAGGAAGTAATGGCGGGTCTGGCGCCTGGGCCGGGGATGGTGGCGTTGGATTGCACGGCCGGACGAGGGGGTCACGCGGAGTTGCTGGCGAAGGCGATTGCGCCTGGGGGCCGGCTGATCGCGTTGGACGTGGATCCGGCCAACGTGGAGTACTGTCGGCAGCGGCTGGCGGGGCTGGGGGTGCGGGTGGACGTGGTGCGGAGCAATTTTGCGCGGGCGAAGACGGTGCTGGGGGAGTTGGGGCTGGCCGGCGTGGACGTGGCGATGGCGGACCTTGGGTTTGCTTCGACGCAGATGAACGATCCGGCGCGGGGATTTTCGTTCAACGAGGATGGTCCGCTGGACATGCGGCTGGACCCGTCGCTTCCGCATTCGGCGGCGGACCTGGTGGCGAGCCTGTCGGAGCGCGAACTGGCATCCGTGCTGTACGAATTTGGCGAGGAACGTCTGAGTCGGCGGATCGCCAGAAAGATTGTCGAAATCCGGGCACAAATGCCGATTGAAACGACGTTAGGGCTGGCGCGGATCGTCCAGACGTGTTATCCTTCAGGCCCGCGCCAGCGGATTCATCCGGCAACGCGGACGTTCATGGCGTTGCGGATCGCCGTCAATCAGGAATTGGCGGCGCTCGAGCGGTTGCTCGGCGATTTGCCGGGTATACTGCTGGCGTCGGGTCGGGCGGGAATCATCAGCTTTCACTCGCTGGAGGATCGCCGGGTCAAGCAGGCTTTCACAGCCCTGGAACGGACCGGCGATTGGAAACGGGTGACGGGCAAGCCCCAGACCGCGACGGAACAGGAGCGGGACAGCAACCCGCGAAGCAGATCCGCCAAACTGCGGATCATCGAACGGCTGAGACGATCAGGACAACCTGATTGACCCCAGCGCGTCGATTGGCATGGATGCACGCACCAGCGCAAGGATGGCTACCATGACGCGCGAGACGAAAGTTGGGCTATTGGTTGGGCTTGCCATTATCCTCGTCGTGGGGATCGTGGTCAGCGATCATTTGTCGAAAGTCAGCCAGCAGTCGCCGGCGGAGAACCTGACGGGACTGGCGCTGGAGACACAGCGAAGCCTGAGCACCACGGGGACGCCGTACGGCAGCGACAGCTCTGCGTCGCGGCCCTCCACCCCCGCGACAGGCATGACCCCCGGCATGATCCCCGGCTCGTCGAGCGTCACCGGCTCGATGCCTGCCGCGCCGAACCGTGTGGAATCCATTCCCCTGCCGGTGGAAATGGCGGATGCGACGCCGGCCGGCGCGCATGACCGCGTGGACAATCGCGGCGCGGCGATCAGCCCGGATCGCCCGATCACCCTGGATCGCGCGGCGGACGCCGCCTTGGCCACGGACGGACGCGGACCGGAAGAAATCCTCACCCACCCGCTGCTGGTCCCGGTGGACACGCTGCCAACGCCGCCGTTGGCGTCCCGCGTGGACAGCGGCATGCCCGTGGAGCGTGCTCCGATCGCACCCATCGCCTCCGCGCCGACGACCCCCGCGACCCCAGCCCCGACCCCGGCCATCGTCAGCGCCAACCTTCAGCCGATCTATCACGTCGTGCAGCAGGGCGAAACCCTCTACAGCCTCGCCAAAAAGTACTACAACAACGGCGAATACTGGCGCAGCATCCAGGAAGCCAACAGCCAGATCGTCGGCCCCAAGGGCAACGTCGCCCTCGGCCAGAAACTGACCATCCCCAACAAGTCAGGCCTGATCTCCGCAGCCAGCGCGACACCCGCTTCCGCCACGGCTTCGACCCCCGCATCCTCGTCCTCCACCAGCGGCACGCGGTACATCGTGGTCGAACCCGGCCAGACCCTCTCCATCATCGCGGAGGAACACCTCGGCGCGTCCAAGCGGTGGGACGAAATCCTCGCCGCTAACCGCGACACCCTTAAAAGCCCCGATCAGTTGAAAGTCGGCATGAAACTTCGCCTGCCCGAGAAGGCTACCGGCGGCTTCCTCGACCATGCCGCCACCACCGGCGGCCCCACCCCGTCCGCCAAGCCGGCGACCGCCAAGCCCGTCAACACCTACACCATCCGCACGGGCGATACCCTCGTCACCATTTCTCGCGTCACCCTCGGCGACGGCAAACATTGGCGACGGATTTATGAACTCAACCGGGACCAATTGTCCGATCCTGACAGTATTGAGGTCGGCATGACGCTGAAGGTTCCCAGCCGTCCGTAATCCCGCCCCGGAAACCCCCGGAAGCACCTCCGGAAACCGTTGCGGGCGGGCACGGGACGGGGACAACCGATCTTGACCCAGGATTTGCGAGTTCTGTGTCCATGTACGGCAAACTCATGGCTTTGATCCTGATGGCAACCCTGGCCGCCGCGGTGCTGCTGACGCTGCGCCATCAGCGCTACCAGGCCATGCACGAGATGGTTCGCCTGCATCAGCAGATTCAGGCGGATCGTCAGGCTTTGTGGAAGTGTCAGAGCCAACTGGCGGGCGAACTGTCGCCCAAGGCTCTGGCCCAATCCGTGGTACAGGCGAAGCTGGCGCTGGAACCGCTGGTCGGTCCGCCGGCGACGGGCGATGACGTACGAACCGCATCGGTGCAATCGAACAATCATGGCCACCCGTAAGGACATCCCGGTCCATCGGAAAGCGCCGAAGGACGAGGGCGTGTCGCTGTCCCGTCGTCCGGTGACGGTTGGCGCTCTGGTTGCGGCCGGCATCAGCGTAGCGCTGATCGGCGTGCTGGGCCGGGTGGCGCAACTGCAATGCCGGCCGCCGATGCTGGTGGGCGAGTTGGTTGATTCCCAGCGCAGCCGCGAACCATTGCTCGGGCGGCGCGGCAACCTGACCGACCGGCACGGCCGCATCATCGCCGCCACCGAAGTCCTGCCCCGGCTCTTCGTCGACTCCCTGCTCATTGAGGACTTCAATACCTTTTCCGAGCAGGTCGGCTACCGGCTCGGCTACGACCCCGCCTGGGTCGAGCAGCAGCTTGCCCAGCGTCCCGGCTCGCGCTACATCGTGATCGACAAGCAACTGGACGCGCAACGACAGGTGAAGCTGGCGTCGCTGAAGCTGCCCGGCCTGTCCACGGAAGACGCGCTGGTTCGGCGCTACCCGCTGGGCACGACCGCAGGGTCCATCATCGGGTTCATCGGCGCCGAAGGCCAGGGCATGGAAGGCGCGGAACTGGCGTTCGAGAAAAAGCTCTGCGGCAAGCCCGGTTCGCTGCGTTACTGGCGTGACGCCAGCGCCAGGCCGCTCTGGGTGGATCACTCCGGCTATCAGCCGCCGATCGACGGCCAGCCGGTGAGGCTGAGCATCGACATCGTCATCCAGTCCCTCGCGGAGGAAGCAATCGCCGACGCGTGCCGTGAGTTCCTTTCGCCGGAGGGCCAGGTCATTGTCATGCAGCCCCACACGGGCGAAGTGCTGGCGATGGCGAGCTATCCGTCGTTCAGTCCGGACGCCATTGCGAAGATGACGCCGGAGGATCAGCGTCGCCGCAACCGCTGCGTGACGGACGCGTTCGAGCCGGGTTCGACGTTCAAGCCGTTCATCTGGTCCACCGCGACGCAGGCCGGCGCCGCCCGGCCCGAGGAAAACATCGACTGCACCACCAGCGGCGTCTACGCCACCAGCTTCGGTCGCCGGCTCCGCGACGCCCACGCCAATGGGCTGCAGACTTGGGAAGGCGTCCTGGTCAAGTCCAGCAACATCGGGATGGCCATCGTCGGCCAGCGCATGGGCATCGACCCGATGTACCGCGCCGTCCGCGCCTTCGGTTTCGGTCGCATCACCGGCGCGGGACTGCCCGGCGAAAACCCAGGCCTGGTCACCCCGCGGAAAAAATGGTCCCTGTACACCATCACCAGCGTGCCGATGGGACAGGAAATCGCCGTTACCCCCATCCAGCTCGCCCGCGGCTTCTGCGCATTCGCCAACGGCGGCCTGCTGGTCCATCCCACCATCGTCGCCCGCGATCCGAACGACGTGCGGGACCAACTGGCCGTCCGTGAACGGGTGCTGACGCCTGCCGTGGCCGCGTGCACCCGCGACGTGCTCCGCCGCGTCATCACCGAAGGCACGGGACGCAAGGCGGAAATCCCCGCCTACTCCATCTTCGGCAAGACGGGCACAGCCCAGGTTCCCGACAAGAATCACCGAGGCTACCTTGACGGCCAGTACGTCGGCGCATTCGTCTGCGGTGCGCCTTATGAAGATCCCCAGATCGTCGTCGCCGTCGTGGTGCACATCACCAACAAGTCCAAGGGCTACTACGGCGGCATCGTCGCCGCCCCCGCCGCGGCACGGATCGTCGAACAAACCCTGCGCTACCTCGGCGTCACGCCCCGACCGACGCCCGGCGATACCACGCTGGTTCGTCACGACGCCGCCACGTCGCGCAATTTCGCCGAATAGCGCCCGCCGGCGCAAACCGGATATAATCCCCACATTCGTTCATGTCCGTCGGGAACCCCGGGTATGTGGGCTGCTCAACTTTGCCTGGTGCTTTGCTTAGGCGTCACGCCGGTCTATGCCGACGACTCGACCGTCGCCATGACCGTGCGCCCGGCGGTGGCGCCCCAGCAATCCAGCGAGGCGGCATGGAACTCCTTCGTCGCCAACGCTCTCAAAGCCCTCACCCGCGATGATCCCGTTGTCGGCAATCCCTACGCCGACCCCGGGGCTTTCGTTCTGGCCGGCGAAATCCAGGTCGGCCAGCTTGTCGTCACACCGTTCGCCTCCTGGGGCGGCGTCTGCTCCGACCTGCCCTTCCACTTCCGCAACGAACGCGGCAGCCGGCTGCATTTCCCCCTGCGCATCGTCGGAAACGGAACCCGATTCCGTCTGAACGACCTGACCGTCCAGATCACCGGCACCGACGCCAATCAGTGCCTGAACTGGAACCGCGACTTCATCGGCCAGTCCTACCAGAACTACCGTGTCGGCATCGACTACGGCCCCGACCGCCAGCCCGACACCGCCGACGACATCGTCTATGATCGCAATCAGTCCGGCAGCCTCGAAATCGACGAACTGCGCTACACCGGCTCCGGCCTGGGCGTGGAATGTCCCGAACGCTGGCCGGGCAATGGTCACGACAACAAACTCGACAGCGTCGTGCAGACCCTCATGGGCGGCCGGTCCATGTTCAGGATCACCTGCGTGTATTGTCTGAACGATCCCGCCGGTCAGGAACTGGCCCGCGTCGCCGCGAACGTCCAGGTGATGCCCCGCCCGAAAACGCTCCAGATCGGCCCACCACCGGCGAGTCCCATGCCCCTGCTCATCGGAGCCGGCAGCGGCATCTTCCTGATCGCCCTGTTCTGGGGAACCCGCTGGGCCATCCGTCGCTACCGCTACCACTCCCTGGCCGTCATCCCCTACGGCGAAATGCCCACCAAATCGTCGGACCATTGAGGGGGGTTGTCATTCCCGCAGCGTGGCGGTCAGCCGGCGGGTTTCCAGGAGCATGTCGAAGGCGTCGAGGATGTTGTTGACGACCACGTCGGCTTCGGCCAGCAGCGCCGCGGCGGCGCCTTCCTGACCGATGACGGCGATGCCCAGAGCGGCGGCCTTGAACATTTCCACGTCGTTGCGGCCATTGCCGATGGCGACCACCTGATCCGCGCCCATCTTTTCGACGATGGCGCGTTTGTCCGCGCCGATGGCGATTTTCTGGAACTGCACGGGCAGGCCGGCCAGCGCCTGTTCCGCCTTGCCGTGCGTGTCGGCGGTCAGCACGGTCATGCGCGCCACGCGGGAGAGCCGGCGGAGGCGTTCGGCGACGCCGGTGAGCAGCCGGCCTTCGCAGGAGAGCGTGCCGCTGAAGTCCAGCACGATGTGTCCGACGGTGATCGGCGACTGGCCGGGGATTTCCACGCGAGGCCGGCCGAACCCGTACCACGACTCCGGCTGGCCGAAGTCCACGAATTTTGTTTCCACATCGGTGGGCGTGAAGGTGTAGTGCATCACGCCGATGTGTTCGCCGCCGGGGGGGAACTTGGCGTCATCGACCACGCCGCGGATGGAGGGGCACCAGACCCACTGGGCATCGCCGAACTGGCGTTGGTAGTGCCAGTGCGTGTGGCCGTGGGCGATCAGCTTGACGATCGGCAACTGGATCTGTTTGAGCAGCCACTGGCGGGCCTGGAACGGCGGGGCCCAGTAATCGCTGTGGTCGTTGAACTGCTCATCGGGGCTGTGCAGGAAGGGCGGGCCATGGAGAAACACGGCGACTTTTTCGCTTTGCGACATGGCCTGCGCCAACTGCTGTTCGACCCAGACGCGCTGGCGTACTTCGTCCGCCAGACCTGAGCCGATGATCTCGCTGTTGATGCCCAGCAGCCGCCAGCCGCACCGGCTGAGCGAAAATTTGTCGTCGCCGAAGACCGACCGCCAGCGGGCCAGCCGTTCCGCGTCGACCTTGTCGCCGTCGAGCCGGTTGCCGATGTCATGATTGCCCGGCAACAGATGCGGCGACACGGGCCATTGCGATTCGAGCTGACGGTAATGGTCAAATTCCGTGGGCGCGGTCAGGCCCCGGTGCGTCAGATCGCCCGTGACCACGACGATGTCGGGATGCAGTTCCCCCAGCGTCTGCCCCACCTTCCGCATCCATGCGGCGTCCCGGTGATCCCGGCTGTCCAGGTGCAGATCGGACACCTGAACGACACTGAATCCGGTTTGACTCATGACCACTCCATGTTGTCAGGCCCACCCTCACACAGAGTATGTTGGGGACGGGGCTGCCGCAATCCTATCGACGAACCGGCGGTGAAATGTTTAACCCCTGGCTGAAAGTCATCCACGGAAACGCAAAACAGGGATTTCCCTGACTCAGGGAGCGCGGTGCTGAAGCGTGGGCGACGGCGTTTCGCGCTGCTCCGCGCCGATCTGAGGCAGGTTGTAGCGCGCGGAGGCCTGATACTGGAAAAGCAACTGCTGGAGGGCCGCCACGCCGGGGTGCAGGCCGTCGATGCTGCGGAAGTCATGCGATGCCGGCCCCTGAGGATCGATGGAAACCTGATAGTCCACCTGTCTGCTCCGTGCGAACAGACCGGCCGACTTCGCGTGCATCAGGTCGTAATGCTCCACCAGCGACCAGACCTGCGCGCACATCTGAGGCGACAGCATGCAACTGTTAGGCGCCGAGTCGAGCCAGGCGTCCTGGCCACCGCCGAATCGCATGGTTCCGTCGCGTTCGATCTCGAACAGCGTGTATCGCCGATCCTGCGTCGCCATGCGCAGACGAAGGGTAAATGGCGGATAGCCCGCTGACGCCGCATCCGGCTCGGCCGCAGCATCGGGCTTGGATGATCGGCATGACACGAGCGCCATCGACGTCATCACGATCAGCAGGAAGTGCATCCCTCGCGTCATGGCGTGTTCCTTGCCGGGTTGGCCGGCAGCCGTCCGCCGGTGAGCAGGATCAGCCGGTCCAGCAGCTTCGCTGTCGGCGGCGACTCCTCGGGCGTGGTTCGGTATCGATTCGTCCGGCCGGCGCTGGTCACCGTTACTTCGTACAGGATCGCCTTGTCTGTCGCCTGGTCAGACCCGGCGACGCCGGCCTCTTCCGCTCGCGGGCTGGTCGGCTCCGCGATCAGGCTGGATCTGTCGACCAGTTGCGCCAGGTCATCGACCTCGTTCGACGAGAGCAGCCGGTAATGGCCGGGAAAACGGTGGGGCATGGCTTCGTCCGCCAACGCGACGTGGAGGCGTCGATTGGGCAGCAGCACATACTTGGCCCGCAGCGACCGGCGCGTGGCGGCATGTGTGGGGCCATGCACGAAAAACTCCAGGGCGAAATCCGAGGACGCCACCCGCCGGCCATCCTCCTGAACCTGACTGACATCCGGCGAGGACTGACATCCCGCAAGCACGGCCCCGATCGCCAGCAGCAAGGCCTCGCGGCTTCCGATCTTCGCGAAAGTCCTGGCCCAGTTCTGACCGAAGCGAGGCTTGTGCCGACCGAGGAACATCACGACCGCCGAAGCCGCGAGGATCAAGACGAATCCCATCTCCATCTGCCGCGCCAGCCCCATCGCCAGTTCCGGCTGTCCCGGCGAAGCCATCGCCTGCCGCAGGAGCATCATCCGCGACGCCATGAACAGGTGCGCGCCGGGAACGAGAATGAAGAGGATCGCCGCTTTGGCCTGCCACCACCGCTGGGCAGCCAGCACGCGCGGGTGCTGCAAGGTCAGCAACGCGCCCAGCAGCAGCGTGATCGTCAGGGCGGGAATGACCAGCCGGGTCAGCAGGAGATGAGCGAGGCACAGGTCGGCTTGGGAAGGCAAGGCCGACGCCCGACCGATCCACGCCGTCGCCGTCGCCGCCAGCGATCCGAAGTAGACCGCCACAGCCAACACCTTGGGCAGCAGCAGCCACGGTCGCCAGCCTCGTCCGCCCTTTCGCGCCGTCGGGTCCGGCCGGGTTGTCGTCTTGTCCGCCATGATTCGCTTCCGCGATCCTGGCGTCAGGCTTTCTGGAATTCGCCCTTGGCCAGGTAGAGCACGTCTTCCGCCATGTTCACCGCATGGTCGGAGATGCGTTCGCACTGACGGGCAATGTTAATCAAATGCAGCATCTGGTCCAGATGCTGGGGGTAGCGTTGAAGGTAGACGTGGACCTTGTCGAAGATGCCGCGGTACTCGGCGTCCACCTGGTCGTCGGCCTGGCATACGGCTTCGGCAATCTGCGTGTCCACACGGACCAGGGCGTCCAGCGCCTGCTTGAGCATATGCTGGGCCGCCACCGCCATGGCCGGCACGTCGAACGGCGGATTGCGGACTTCCTCCTCGCCGGCGAGAAACACCGCCTGTTCCGCGATGTTCACCGCCAGATCGCCGATCCGCTCCAGATCATTGCCCATCTTCAGAATGGAAATGACGTACCGCAGATCGAACGCCACCGGCTGATGCAGCGCCAGCGTGGCGAGGATTTCCTCTTCCAGGTCCAGACGGCAGGCGTCGATCCGGTCATCGTTGTCGATCACCTTCCGCGCCAGGTCGGCGTTGCGGTCCTCCATCGACGCCACGGCATCGCGCACGGCCTGCTCGACCAGACCGCCGAGGTTGAGGATCAGCTTGCGAATCTTGTCTTCTTGACGACGCAGATGAATCGACATGGTTGGATTCCAGGAATGAGCCTACGGGGATGCGAGCCAATGTCCAATGTCCAATGTCCAAATCCGAATGACGAATGACGAATGAAAAGCCGAGGATTGTTGTCTTGTTTCGTCATTCGGATTTGGGCATTCGGATTTTACGTTCGATGTTCATAGGCTTAAGGCCGCCGTCCGTCATTATCCAAAGCGGCCGGAGATATAGTCCTCGGTGGGCTTGCGGTGGGGGTTGGTGAAGATGTCGCGGGTGGGGCCGTACTCCACGAGCTGACCGAGGTACATGAAGGCGGTGAAGTCGCTGGCGCGGGAGGCCTGCTGCATGTTATGGGTGACGATGAGGATGGTGTAGGTTCCGCGGAGTTGTTCGATCAGGTCCTCGATCTTGCCGGTGGCGATGGGGTCCAGCGCGGAGCAGGGTTCGTCCATCAGGAGGACCTCCGGCTCCGCAGCGATGGAGCGGGCGATGCAGAGCCGCTGCTGCTGTCCGCCGGAGATGCCCAGGGCGGACTCGTGAAGCCGATCCTTGACTTCATCCCAGAGGGCGGCGCCGCGCAGGGATTTCTCGCACACTTCGTCGAGAATGGAGCGGTTTCGTTCGCCGTCGATGCGGAGGGAATAGACCACGTTCTCGTAGATGCTCATGGGAAAGGGATTGGGTTTCTGGAAGACCATGCCCATGCGTTTGCGCAGCTCGATGACGTCCACGGTGCGTTCGTAGATGGATTCGCCGGCAAGGAACATGTCGCCTCGGACATGGAGGTTGTCGATCAGGTCATTGATGCGGTTGACGGATCGAAGCAGGGTGCTTTTCCCGCAACCGGAGGGGCCGATCAGGGCGGTGACCTGGCCTTGAGGCACGATCATGCTGACGTCGAACAGCGCCTGCTTGGCACCGTACCACAGGCTGAACTGGCGGATGTCCAGGATGGGACTCTGGTGGGCGAGGGCTTCGTGGATCTCGGCCTGGAAGGGCTTGCGCTGGGCGATGTCGTGAAGCGTCTGCGCGCCTTCGCTCATGGGTTCGGCGATCCTGGCGTCACTGGGCGGGATCATGGAGGGTGCGTCAATCATGGTGTCGTGATCCTTGTCGATAGCGGATCGAAACAGTGAAGAACGCCGGGAAAAGCCGGTTAAAACTGGTTGCTGACGAAGCGTCGCCTCAACCGGCCCCGCAGCCAGACGGCGGCGAGATTGAGCGTGGCGATGACCACAATCAGCAGCAACGTCGTGGTGAAGACCATGGGCTTGGCGGCCTCGCTGTTGGGGCTTTGGAAACCCAGGTCATATATGTGAAACCCCAGATGCATGAAGCTTCGCTGAGGGTGGAGGAAGGGAAACGAGGCGTCCAGCGGCAATTCAGGGGCGAGCTTGACGGCCCCGACGAGCATCAGGGGCGCGACCTCGCCGGCTCCACGCGCCATGGCGAGAATCGCCCCGGTCATGATGCCCGGCAAGGCGCGGGGAAGCACGATGCGAACGATCGTCTGCCACTTGCTGGCGCCGCAGGCGTAGGAGCCTTCGCGCATGGAACCGGGCACGGCCGCCAGCGATTCCTCCGTGGCGACGATGACCACGGGAAGCGTCAGCAGCGCCAAGGTGAACGAAGCCCAAAGCAGACCGCCCTTGCCATAGGTCGGATTGGGCAGTCGCGCGGGGAAGAACCACTCGTCCACCCCCGCGCCGACGATGTAGCAGAAGAAGCCCAGACCGAAGACGCCGAACACGATGCTGGGCACGCCGGCGAGATTGTTGATGGCGATCCGGACGGCAGAAATCATCGGGCCGGCCTTGGCGTACTCCCGCAGATATAACGCCGACAGCACGCCGAACGGTACGACCATGAACGACATGATCAGGGTCATCAGCACCGTGCCGTAGATCGCGGGGAAGACGCCGCCTTCGCTGTTGGCCTCCCGCGGCTCGGCAACCAGGAACTCCCACCACCTCGAAAAATAGACCCCGACCCGTTGCATGAATGAAAGCTGGTTGGCGGGAAACGCGCGGACGATGTCGCTGAGCTTGATGTTCTTGGTCTTCCCGTCTGCCGTGGTCATGATGACCACGTAGCGGTCGTTTTCGTGGTGGATCGCCGCGATCTGGTTTTGAATGTCCTTGAATTGCTGTTCGACGCGCTGGTTGACCTCATCCACACGTTCCCGGGCGGCACGAACCTGGGAGGAATCGGCGCCATGGCTCAACTCCGCGGCTCGGATGTCCAGACGCGCATTTTCGATCGCGGCGTTGATGTGGCCGATGTCTTCGGTTTCCAGTTTTTTCAGGGTGGCGACACGGGTCAGCACGCCGGGATGGAATTCCTGGAACCTGGCCCAGACGGTCTGGGGATCGGTAGCCACCGGCTGGCCGTCGACCAGCAGGGCGGTGGGCACGCCGTAGAACCGGCCCCACGCCATGCGTTCGAGGAGCATGGCCCATGGGGGAAGGGATTCCGAGGCGATTTCAAAGTCGCTGACCCAGGTGAAATGTTCGTTGGTCAACTCGAAGTTGCCTGTGCGAAGCAGCCGGCGACCAGCCCAGCCATTCCCGTCGTTCACGGACTTGCGCGCGGCTTCGACGGCAGCGACGGGCAGTGCCGCCAGCGTCTGTTCCTGAGGCTGGTAGCGGTCATGGCGCGTCACCTCGCCCATGAACCTGGCGCCCTGGCTCGTTTCGATCTGGACCAGTCGGGCAGGCCAGAACGTGCCGATGCCCTGCACGAACACGATCGCCAGAAGTCCAAGGACCATGACCAGACAGGCCGCCAGCGAGCCGCCGGTGAGCCAGATCATCGGTTCGCCGTTGGCGGCCAGGGACGTCATGGCCTTGACCCGGCGCGGCGAAGCTCCGCCTGTGGTGCCGCGGCGGCGCGGAGGTGTGGATGGACATGTCGTGTCCGCGACTGTCATAACTGGAACGCCCTTTTACGAAATCGCTGTCGCACCGCTTCCGCCAGGGTGTTGACCACGAACGTCATGGCGAACAGGGTCAACGCAGCCAGGAACAGCGTGCGGTAATGCGTGCTGCCGACCACGGCTTCAGGCAGTTCCACCGCGATGTTCGCCGACAGCGTGCGAAAGCCATTGAAGATGTTCCACTCCATGACCGGCGTGTTGCCCGCGGCCATCAGAACGATCATGGTTTCGCCCACGGCGCGACCCAAACCGATCATCAAGGCGCTGAACAATCCGCTCATGGCGGTGGGAATGATGATCCGCGTGGCGGTCTGCCAGGGCGTGGCGCCGGCGCCCAAGGATGCCGCGCGCAGGTGATCGGGAACCGTGGACAGCGCGTCCTCGGCGATCGTGTAAATGATGGGAATGATGGCGAAACCCATGATGAAGCCAACGACCAGGGCGTTGCGCTGGACGTAGGTGTCGATGACACCGCCGCGTGAATCCAGGCCGATCCCCGCCAGCAACTGGCCCAGCGCCAGCGCCAAGGATCCCGTGACGACGACGCCGAACACGAACTTGATCAGTTCCATCATGGCCACTTTGCGGCGCGACCAGCGGGTCTGAAGGGCACGTGTCCGGGGATTGATGACACGGGTCACCAGCAGCGCCACGGCGATTCCGCAGACCGGCGTCAAGATCAGAACCCAGCCACCGGCGCCATTGCGGAAGGGGCTTTGCGGATCGGCGTCGGGCTTCCAGTTCAGCCAGGCGCGGAAATCGCCGGCGAAGAGCACGCTTTCAAGGGCCGGTCCCAGCACCACCGCCAGCAGGATCGCCAGCGGAAGGGTCAAGGCGATCATCAGGAAGCGCCAGCCGCTGTAGCGAAGGTAGATGTGCTGGGGAAGCATCTGCCAGAGATAAGCGCCCAGCAGAAAGCAGACCGGCACGGTCAGGAACGTCGCCAGCAGCGCGGGAACGACGCTCTCGACGAAGGGCGCGATGACCAGCCCCGCGAGGAAACCCAGCACCACGCTGGGCAGGCTCGCCATCAGTTCGATGGTCGGCTTGACGCGCGCCTTGATTTTGGGATGGAGGAATTCGCTGCTGTAGATCGCCGCCAGCAACGCCAGCGGAACGCCGAACAGCATGGAGTACGCCGTGGCTTTGATGGTGCCGAAAACCAGGGGATACAGGCCGAATTTCGGTTCAAAGTCGTCCGTGCCCGCCGAGCTTTGCCAGACATGCTCAGGTGTGTTGTATCCTTCGTACCAGACGGGGCGGAACAGGGCCGCCAAGGTGGTTTCAGGATGGCGGGGATTGATCGACCAGCGCCAAAGCTTGTCGTCGGCACCGGCGATCAGCCCGTCTTCCTTCGGGGCAATCACCAGCGTCCGCACCGGCTGGCCCGGCGCGGTGTCCAGTTCCGCCAGCAGTTTGCCGCTGGTGACCTGCTCGAGGCGGACATGGCCATCGGCGTAACCGATCGCGACGATACGGCTGCGCGTGGAGCTGGCCAACGCGGTCACCGCCGCGTTTCGGGGGTGCAGTTCATGCGCCGCCACCAGCGTCGATCCGTCGGCGGTGGCTGCGCCGTCCGGCTTGATCCTGAACCACACACGCACCCGGCCCGAGGAATCGCCCGCGACCAGCGAACTGCGGCCGATGATGAACTTGAGCGAAGTCAGTTCAACCTTCGGATCATCGATCAGCTTCACCGTCTCCACGATCGCGGCCTGATTCGGATCACGCAGATCAAAACGCAACAGCGTCCCGTCACGCCAGGCGATGAACAGATTGTCGCCCAATCCCGACAGCAGGAAATAATCCGGCTTGCCCCGGCCCGGAGGAGCCGCGTACGGAATCTCGGTCCCGCTGACTTCGTAATGGTTCGTCCCCGTCAGCAGATTCCGGCGGACTTCCACGGATTCAAGGAAAAGCTTGCCGTTTTCGTGCAGCACCGCGGTGGTGGGCCCGGATGAACTGACGACGTAATCCAGACACACAACGGGACTGGGAACAGGGCTTTCCATCGGATCCTGCAGTTGCAGGTCCAGCGCCTGGTGACGCAACTGGCCTTCCGGGGTGCGGATGACCACGCCGCCTTCGTACGACGCGGTCTCGCCCGCGCGCAACTGGCGCAGGAACAGGGGCGACTGGGCTTCATCCAGAAACCGCGTGGACAGTGAAATCCGGGCAAACCGAACCGTGCCGTCGGCGAATCCAAAGGCGGCCTCCCGACCGTCATACGCCACGCACCACGTGGTGGGCTTGGCGTCGATCATTGGACGAAGGCTGACCAAGGGCTTGCCGTCCTCGGCATTGAACGACTCCAGTGATCCGTCGGCAAACAGGCCCCATCCGACATGCTGGTACTCATCCACGCCGAGCACGACCGGATTCCGATCCCGCCAGACCGTGTCCTGGGAGCCCATCCCCTGGATGGATGCGGGACGAAACAGCGGCATGGCGACGTAAATCAGGAAAACCGCCACGGTCGACACCGCGACAATGGTTCCGACACCGCCCACGGTGATCAGCAGCTTCGCCGCCATATCCACGATCTTGACGCTGCGGCTGGTGCGTCGCCGACGTGCGTGGCCCGTGAATGATCGAGGCGGTGTTGCCATCATCATACCTCTGCCTTACCCATGCCCCGGCCCCCGGCTACGCCGCGTGCCCGATGCCCCCAGCCAGCGAAGCGGCCAGGAACCGCATTCCATACGATTCCTGGCCACTTCGTATCTGTCATGCGGATCGCTTGTTGAGCGACACCGCATTGCCGGCGTTTGCGAACGCCAGCCTTGTTACTTGACGCCGAGTTTCTTGAGCGCCTCGGCCGCAACCGTCGCGGGTACGGGCAGGTAGCCGTCCTTCACGACATCGAGCTGGCCCTGCTTGCTGAAGATGTACTTGACGAACTCCAGACGAAGCGGTTCCAGGGTTTCGCCGGGCTTGGCGTTGACGTAGACAAAGAGGAACCGCGCCATCGGGTACTTGCCGCTGTAGGCGTTCTCCGTCTGGGCGGCAACGTAGTCCGTGCTGCTCTTGGGCGCCAAGGGAACCGCCAGCACGTCGGCGGTCTTGTAGCCGATGCCGCTGTAGCCGATGGCGTACTTGTCGCTGGCGATGCCCTGCACCACCGAACTGGAGCCGGGCTGCTCTTTCACGCTGTCCTTGTAGTCGCCCTTGCCCAGTGCGTGTTCCTTGAAGTAGCCGTATGTGCCGGAAGCGGAGTTGCGGCCATACAGGCTGATGGGCTTGTCCGCCCACTCGCCGGTGAGGCCCAACTGACCCCAGGTGGTGATTTCCTGGGGATGGCCCAGCTTGCGGGTCTTCGAGAAGATCGCGTCAACCTGCGCCAGGGACAGACCCTTGATCGGGTTGTCCTTGTTCACATACACCGCCAGCATGTCCAAGGCGGTGGGCAGTTCGACGGGCTTGTAGCCGAACTTCTTTTCAAATTCGTCGATTTCGGATTTCTTCATTTCCCGGCTCATCGGGCCAAAGCTGGCGGTGCCCGCGATCAGCGCCGGCGGCGCGGTGGAGGAACCCTTGCCCTCCATCTCGTACGCCACGTTCGGATACATCTTCTTGAAGCCTTCCAGCCAGAGCGTCATCAGATTGTTCATCGTGTCCGAACCGATGCTCTTGATGGAACCGGAAACGCCCTGAACGGGCTTGTAGTCCGGCAGCTTGGCATCCACCGTCGGCTCAGCGGCCGCGGCGACGCCCGCCATGGCCATGCTCAGCACGCCGGCCGCCGCGAGGCGAACGGCTCTGACTTGAAACAACTGCGTCAACATGTATCGCTCCTTCGTGTGAGAGGGGACTTGGGTTCGTTCCTGAATCAGCATGGAAAAGACTGTAATCCCCATGAATGAGCGATTGGTTAGCGATCGGTCAGGAACTCGCCAGATGCCGGCTGGTGATCGCCAGCTTCCCAAAGCGTGAAACGCCGGGATTCCATAATGGTAAGGTCGCTATTGTTAGCAAAGCGCTAATGAATCGTTAGGAATCAGGCAATCCGCCGGTGCTGCTTGACCGCGATCCAACCGCAGCGGAGCCGCGTGATGAACGATGATCCGGGCAAAACCGGCGGACCGGCTCAGCGCAGGAAGATGGCTTTGAGGATGAAGAAGAAGAAGATGGACAGCCCCGCCCCGGCCGGAATGGTGATGATCCAGGACACCACGATGTCGCGGATGGCGTTGAGGTTCAGCGCGGACATGCCGCGGGCGAGACCGACGCCCATGACGGCGCCGACGAGGGTGTGGGTGGTGGAGACGGGCAGGCCGATCTTGGATGCCAGCAGGACGGTCAGGGCGGTGGCGAACTCGGCGGAGAAACCGCGGGTGGGGGTCAGTTCCGTGATGCGTTTGCCGACGGTTTCGATGACGCGCCAGCCCCAGGTGGACAGGCCGATGACGATGCCCACCGCGCCCATGAGAAGGATCCACGTCGGCACGGGGGTTGTGTTGGCGATGATGCCGCTGCGGATGGTCTGCACCACAGCCGCCATGGGACCGACGGCATTGGCGACGTCGTTGGCGCCGTGGGCGAAGGCCACGTAGCCGGCGCTGATGATCTGCAGGCATGCGAAAATGCGTTCGCTCTGCTGATGTTCCGTGCTCTTGCGCATCGCTTCCTCCGGCCGGCCGAGCTTTCGGGTCAGACCCTCCACCTGCGCCAGGGCGGAGACAAGCTGCATCTGCGCCTCGCCGGTCATCAGGCCCTGCACGCGGCGCAACTGCTTGGCTGCCTTCTGAAGGCTCATCGCCGCGTAATACTCATGCGAATCCCCGGGCGACGGGTGCTCCGTGCGACGTTTGCCGGACATCAGCGCGTACGACACAACCGCCGACGCCAGACCCACCAGCAGGCTCGCGCCCACGAGTTGGTGCAACGCAATGTCCAGCCGCTTGTTCTTCTGGGCGTCCAGCAGCACGCTGAGGGTGAGCGTAGCGAAGACGATCATGACCAGCCAGGGCGCAAGCCTTCGCGTGGCGCGCAGGGGATGCGGGGAATACATCACCTGTCGGCGGATCAGTTGAAAGACGAAGAACGCCACCGCCGCCGCCAGCAGCGGAGAGATCACCCAGCTTGCGACGATTTCGCTGACGCCGTTGTGTCCCGTCCAGCGGATGACGCCCAGCCCGCCGTGGACCGCGCCGAAGCCGAGGATCGCGCCGACGATCGTGTGCGTCGTCGAGACCGGCCAGCCGAAGTACGACGCCACCTGCAGCCACGCACCCGCCGCCAGCAGCGACGCCAACATGCCGCAGACCAGCAGCATCGGCTCATGCTCGAACAGCATCGGATCCACAATGCCCTTGCGCATCGTGTCCGTCACCGATGATCCGACGAAATACGCGCCGCAGAACTCCAGCACCGCCGCCAGGATCACCGCGCGGCGCAGCGTCAGCGACCCCGATCCCACGCTCGTGCCCATCGCGTTGGCCAAGTCGTTGGCGCCGATGTTCCACGCCATGTAGAACCCGAAAACCACCGCCAAGCCCAGCAGAATCATGTCCGTCGAACTCATTTCAACTCCAGCGTCATGCGCATCCGATAGGCCAGCTTCTCCGACAGGTTCGACAGCTTGGCCACCTCCTGAAACACCTGGTTCCACAAGTGGAACTGCCCGTAGGTCATCTGATCCTCGCAGGCGAATATCCGCCGGATCAGCTCCTTCTGCAGCACGTCCGCCTCATGCTCCTTGAAGGCGACGTCCTCGACCATGTTCTTGACCTTGTCCGCCTCCACGCCGCCGAACCCGGTTTCCAGCAGTTCGTCCATCTCCCGCATCACCAGTTGCACGGAGTCGAACGCTTCCAGATTCTTCGCCAGAAACGCGGAAAACTGAGGCTTGAACGATTCAAACAAATCCAGTTTACGAAGCGTCAGCAGCACGCCGATGTTCTCCATCGCGTCGGCGATGCTGTCCTGCACGCCCAGCATGTCCAGCAGATCGCCCCGGTCCACCGGCAGAAACAGACGGCGAGGCAGATGGTTGCGGATGTCGTTCTTCACCTGGTCCGCATGGTGCTCCAGTTGCGACACTTCCTGCGCCAGTGCCGCCAGCCGATCGCCATCACCCTTCTCCACCGCCTCAAACAACTCCGGCACCTTCCGCACGCAGCCGGCCACCGTCTCCATATGGTTCTGCAGCGGCCCGAACGGCGAGCGACCAAACAACTTCGCAATGGTTCGCATGATCCAC
>JADLAP010000069.1 GCA_020848195.1 Phycisphaeraceae bacterium | reverse complement strand
TTGAGCCGATCACCAACGCGCTGCCGCCGGCCTGCACGAAGTCCGTCACCTTCGCGCAGCACGCATCGTCCATCGTCACCAGATTCGGCAGCACCACCACCTTCGCCTGAGCCGGCAGATCGCCCTGCGCCACGGTGAATGGAATGCGATCCTCGATCAGCAATTGCTCGACCTGCATCGCCGTGGCGTAGGTGATCGGCGCGGCAAAGGCCATCGACTTGGTTTCGCGCCATACCGCCACGTCGGCGATCTCCTCCAGGTCCTGGTAATGCTCCCAGTGGTTTTTCAGCCAATTTGCCTGGGATTGCTTGAGGTCATACATGTTGTGGTAATCTTTGAACGTGCCCGGCGCGTGGCCGAACTCCGTCACCCGACCCTGATTGAACGCCGCCGCATGGGCGATCTCCTGTCTCAGTTTCCGGGGGGTGTCGCCGTAGGTATCCACGTGCGTCCAGCCGTAGCAGCCGGCGCGCGTGGACATTTTGTATTCCCGCGCGTGCTGGAGAATGCGTCCTTCCGCTGTGATTCGCGGGTGATAGCCGCTCTCATTGATCAGCATATCCACGCAGGAAGCGACCGACGGCAGGTCGGAGCCGATGATCATCGCCATGTTTTCCTTCGCCTGCACGCCGTGATTGACGATGAGTCCCACGTCGGGGTTCAGTTCCTGCACGAACCTGCCGACTTCGCGGGCGATGCGTGCCGACCATGTGCAGCGGAAGCGAATCCATTCCTGCCAGACGGGGTCGATGACCATGCCGCCCGGCGCCAGAGGCAGCGTAATCATGCCCGGCATCTCAATGGCTTCCAGGCACGTATGGCCGAAGCGTCGCTTGCACGCGCGGGGATCATCGCCCCATCGACGCAGGAGAAACTGAGTGAAATCCCGCCGGCAGGCATCGCAGCGGCAGGCGCCCATGGTTTCCATGCTGCCGATTTCAAAACCATCGAGGAACAGCGCGTCAACGCCGAGTTCGACGATTGCTCGACGCATGCACTGCTTGTAGGACTCCATGGTCGCCGGCTTGTGAAAACAGACGATCTTCCGCCATTCCTGCGGCCCGTAGCGCGACACCCGGCCATCCGCCTGGCAGCCCAGCATGTCCTGCTGACGCAGCTTTTCACCGAGTGTTTCGGCAAAAGCCCAGTCCCCGCGGATGTAGACCGACAGGCGCAGGCCGTGTTTTTTGCAGTAGCCCGCCAACTGCTTCTTCAGCGGCAGTTCCTCGTCGTCGATGTAATGATTCTTCTCATACGAAGCGATCAGCAGGTTCGCGCCGAGGGCGACGATGTCCTTCACGAACGCTTCGCTGTGTTCATGGGCGAACAGCGCTTCATCGTCGGCATAGGCTGTGCCGGTGCGCCGGCGGTTGCACAAGGCTTCCCAACTGCCGATGGAGATCAGTGATTCATGGGCGATCCATTGGGGATGCCGGCGGACGAACGGCACGTCTTCGAGAAAGCGTTCGTCAACGAGTGAATCGAGATCGCCGGCATCGGATCGATGGGCCTGGCGGGCGAATGCGGACGATGTTGGATGTTTCACGGTCTGGTGCATGGCAGCAGTTTCCATTGAAAAACAGGCTGAAAAGATGGAGTAAATCGGATGGCCAGGCATAGCCGGGCTGAGCCGAGGTCATCCGATGTCAACGGCATAGAGGAATTACGGCTCCCACGCAGGAGCCTGGGTGGCGAAGTTGCTCGTGCTTGACACGCCGACAGCAATGGGGTCATCCGCGCCGAGACGGGTGACGTGGCTGTCGAACCAGAGAACGTTGGCTGCATTGCCGTGGCGGCTGGAAATCACCGGCCAACTGGCCAGGCCGTAGGCGCGGGGCAACATGCCGGGCGAATAGCTGGCGTAGGTGTCGGAGTCACCGATGAGGATTTTGCTCGATGGGGACTTGATGTAGGACATTTTGTAGGGTTTTCCGCTCAAAGCCAGAATATTCATGCGCCACGTGATGCCGAAGTGGTGCCACGGCGGGGTACGCATGTCGGAGTTGAAACGGTAGACGTTGGGCATCACGCTGGGGCAGGTCCAGATGGTGTTTTCCACGTGGCCGTGGAAAGGTTCGATGTAGCGCTGAATCTGGTATTCCCAGGTAGCGGCGTAGGTGGCTCCACCTTCGTACCCGTACCACTGCCACTCGGAAGAGGTGTAGAGATCGGTTCCGCCGCCGGGGGTCCAGTCCTTATTTTCGCTGGCATACATGAACACCGCCACGCCGTACTGGTGAACCCGGCTGGCGCAGACCGTGGCGCGGGCCATTTCCCGCGCCTTGGCCAGCGCCGGCAGCAGGATGGCGATGAGCATGGCGATGATGGAAATCACCACGAGCAGCTCGATGAGCGTAAATGCGTGCAAGTGGGATGAGTTACGCCACATGGGACGATCGGTCGGAACGAAGCTGTTGTTCTGATGCATCGAATCTCTCCTGATGAGGAAGTTCTCTGTCATCGTGTCCATGGAAGACGCTCAGGCCGGGGCTGGGCCGGTGGAATTGCGCACCGTCAGGCGGGTCGGAATCATGATCTGCCGACATGGCATGGCCTGTTTGGCGAGGATTTGTTCCATGAGCAGTTCCACGCCGGAGCGGGCCAGTTCGGCTGCCGGCTGGGTTACGGTCGTCAACGCCGGGCAGGCCAGCTTGGACAGGGTCAGATCGCCGAAGCCTGTGACGGAGACATCCCGCGGCACGTGAAGGCCCATTTGCATGATGACCTGCAATCCGGCGAAGGCTTGTTCGTCGTTGTTGTACATCAGGGCCGTGGGGCGATCGGAGGTGGATTGCAGCATGTCCCGGGTGAACTGGACGATGTTGTCCCGGATGCTTGGCCGGTCGTCCATGATCCACCTGGGCTGGGATTCGACGCCGGCTTCCCGCAAGGCCCGGTGAAAACCTTCGATGCGGTGGTGAGGGTAGAGATGCGCCGCTTGGCCCGGGGTGTAGGCGATGCGGCGGTGGCCAAGCTCCAGAAGGTGGCGGGTCAGGTCGTACAGCCCGGACGTGTTGTCCAACCAGACCCACGGCAGCGTGCTGCGGTCCGGTGCAAGGCCGCTGAGCACCAGGGGCACGCCGCGTTGCCAGAGGGACGCATAATGATCGGGATCGCCATAGAGGTCGGTCTGGATCAGCAGGCCGTCGACCTGCCGGTCCAGCAGGTCGTCGAGGTGTTTGCGTTCGACCGCCAGATCGCCGATGGTGCGCGACACATACAGCATCTTGTAACCGGCGTTGTCGAGCGCATCAGACAGGGCATGAAGGCGTTCACCGCTGACCGTGTCGTGCGTCGTCAGGCCCATGACCCCGATGGTGTGGGTTTTGCCGCGAACCATGGCCCGGGCGAGGTGGTTGGGCCGGTAGCCCATGCGCTCGGCGGCTTCACGAACCCGCTGGCGCGTCTGGGCGTTGTAGTGGGGGTTGTCGCCGTGAAGCACGCTGGAGACGGTGGACACCCCGAGATTCAGCTCCCTGGCGATCTGCTTGAGCGTGACCATGTCCTAAGTCTACATAGAAACGTTTCCAGATCAAGTGAAAAGCCTCGGCGGCAGGGTGAAGACTGACGTGGTTCATTCCCAGAGGTGGTCCAATATGTCGGGCTTTGCCCGTTTCTCCGTGAATTCATGCTGCTTTCCGGTAATAACGCTTGAGCAGGCCGCCGAGCCAGTGCTGGCATTCGGCGCGACCAGCGACGGGTTCATCGGCGGGGCAGTCTGGTGGCGGCAAGCCGAGTTGTGCCGGCGGCACATTGCCCAGACCTTGGTGTGGCCGAAAGCCATTGTAGTAGTTCGCGTAGCTGGACGTAATGTGATCAAGCTGCCGGAGGCTGAAGCAGAACAGATGGTTCAACACTTCCCGCTTGCAGTTGCCGATCCACGATTCGGCCCCCGGAAGTAGCAATTCGCCACGGGAGCCAGGAACGGCGTCTTCACAATTCCGTTGGACTTGCTGTGTCTTGCAGATGCAAGATGGCGGAAGTGTTCGTCAAAGGCCTCGGTGAACTTGGTGTCGCGATCATGGATCAGGAACCGCAGATCGAGATGCTCGTCCTCCAGCCACATGCTGACATTGCGGGCCTGCTGCTGCATCCAGCCCCCGGGGCCACTGGTGGGATGAAATGTGCTGGGAGAGACGAAGGCCTTGCGGCTGCCAAAACGATTCGCCGCACACCCCATCCCTCGTTTTCCTTGGCCATCCGCAGAATGAGTTCCCGCAGCGACGACGTCATCAACCGTGGCCGTCCCATGCGCCCAGGCGTCTGTCCGTCGGCTTGTTCCCGCAGCCACCGGCGATAGGTCTTGACCGTCACGATACCCAGCAGGCCGTCGACCTCGTGACCGATCGCGGCCCCAGCTCGCATCGGCCGCCCTCTGTCTTCGGGCGACAGGATGATCCGCCGTCCCGGCACCTTCTGGCGCAGCAACTCGACCTGCAGCTTCAAGAACTGGACTATCCCATCGACAAAGAGATATGAATATATCCATCAATTTACGGCTGACGGAACACTAGCACTGCATGACGAGTTTCATAGCCGCGAGCTGACAGCTCGCGCGTCCCGTTGCGTTTCAGACAAACACGGCAGACGGATTCGCCGTATCGACGATGTACTGCCTGATCTGCAGCGCGGTCAGATTCGGTTTGGCGCTGAACATCAGGGCGGCAAGGCCCGCCACGTGCGGGGCGGTGAAGGAACTGGCGGAGACGCGGGAGTAGCTCCCGTCCTTGTTGGTGGTGTAGATGCTGGCGCCTGGGGCGACGACGAAGTCGATGACGGTGGAGCCTGCGTAGTTGGTGAAGCTGGTGACCTGTCCGGTCTTGCCCACCGCGCCGACGGCGATGCCCGCGACGTTCGCGTACGCGGCCGGGTAAGCGGGGGACTGGCCCGGATCGTTGCCTGCCGCCATGACCACCACGACGCCGCGCTGCTGCGCCCACTTGATTTTCGCCAGCAGTTCATCGCTGGGGCCGTTGAAGGTGATGCTCAGGTTGATCACTTTCGCGCCGTTGTTGACAGCGTAGGTGATGCCGTCGAGGACATCGTAGAACCCGCCGTTGCCGAAGCCGTCGATGACGCGGATGGGCATGATCCGCGCGTTGGGCGCGACGCCGATCGCGCCGGAGTTGTTGTCCGCCGCGGCGATGACGCCCGCCACCAGCGTGCCGTGGCTGAGCGTGTCCTGCGGCGTGTTGTCTTCCTGCACGAAGTCCCAGCCGTGGACGTCATCGATGAAGCCGTTGTGGTCATCGTCGATGCCGTTGCCGGCGATTTCGTCGGAGTTTGTCCAGATGTTGCTCACGAGGTCCGGGTGATTGATGTTGACGCCGGTGTCGATGACCGCCACGATGACGCCCTGGCCCGTGTAGCCGGCAGCCCAGGCGTCCTGGGCGTTGATCATGTTCAGGTTGTAGCGATCCGTACCGCTGAGGTTCGCCTGTTCGGGCAGGCCGGCAAGGCCGAGCGCCTTGGCGACGGCGGCATTGGCGTCGATCAGGCCGTAGCCGAAGACCGGATCGTATACGGGGCCTGTGGTCCCTCCGCCACTGGAACTGCCGCCGGTGTCGCCTCCGGTATCGCCGCCGGTGTTGCCGCCCGTGCCACCGGTGTCACCGCCCGTGCCGCCGGTGCTGCCGCCGATGGGTGTGACGGAGCCATTGGAGGTGTCGGCGCTGTCGTGGTAGAGCGAAAGGTTGGCGTAGTAGGACTGTGCGGTGGGATTGGCGATGTCGTGATCGTTGACGAAGACCATGTACCACTGCAGGCCGGAGAAGTTTTTGCCGACGGGGATGTGGTAATGCGACCAGCCGCTGGCGGTCGTGGTGCGGAAGGATTGGAGGCCGAAGGTTTCGGTTCCGGCAAGCTGGTAGAAGTTGGAGGCGGAGCCGTCGGCGTCATTGTCGAAGCCGATGCCGAGCAGTTCGCCGCCGCCGGTGGAGTAGAAGTCGAAATCGAGCCAGGTGTCAGCGGTGAGGTTGTAGAACAGCGCGACGCGTTTCCAGGCGTTGCCTGAGAGATGCAGCACCTGTCCGCTGCTTTCCACGACAGCGCTGCCGGCGAGATCCTGCGTGGGATCGTACGTCTGCAGCGGCAGGGCGGTGAAATTGACGAACGGTCCCGGCCCCGTGGCTGCGGGAACCGCCGGCACGCTTCCCCCGGAAGTGCCCCCGCCCCCGGAAGTGCCCCCGGTATCGCCGCCGGTCGTTCCGCCAGTCGTGTCCCCGCCCGTGTCGCCGCCGGTGTTTCCCCCGGTGGTTCCGCCGCCGGCGGTGTTCTCGTACACGCGGATGTTGGAAAAATAGCTTTCGGCTGTGGGGACTTTCACGTCGTAGTCCATGCCGAAGGTCATGTACAGCATGGCTCCGGTGTAGAACTGGCCGACGGGAATGACGTAGTGCTTCCACTGGCCGCCGGTGTCGTAGTTGTCGTAGGCGGCGATGCTGCCGTCCTGAGTGCCCCAGACTTTGAAGAACCATTCGGCGCTGAGGTTGTTGTCGGTGTCGAAACCGATGCCGTGCGCCTCGCCTTCGTAACTGGATTTGAAGTCGAACTCCAGCACCGTGTCGGCGGTGAGGGTGTAAGGCAGGTCGATCTTCTTCCATGCGTTGCCGGCCAGATGCAGCGTGCGGCCACTGTCGAGAATCGTCAGGGCGCTGATGACGTCCTGAGTACCCGCATACGACTGAATGACGTGATCGTTGAAGTTCAACACGGCAACATCACCAGGGTCCGGCGCGCCCCCGCCCCCGGAAGTGTCCCCACCTCCGGAAGTGCCCCCGCCCCCGGAAGTGCCCCCGCCCCCGGAAGTGCCCCCGGTGTCGCCGCCGGTATCGCCGCCGGTATCGCCGCCCGTGTCGCCGCCCGTGTCGCCGCCGGTATTACTTCCGGGGGCGCCTTCGTAGACTTTGACGTTGCGGAACAGGCTTTGCGCGGTGGGACTGGTCACGTCCTGATCCGCCACGAACGTCAGATACTTCATCGTGCCGGTGAAGAACTGGCCGACGGGGATGACGTAGGTGACGGTGTCGCCGTTGGCGATGGCGTAATCGCGGAAGTTTTGAATGCCCCACGTTTCGCTGCCGAAAAGCTCGAAGAATTTGTCGGGGCTGAGCACGTTGTCGTCGTCGAAGCCGATGCCGTGGATTTCGCCGGCCTTGCTGGAACTGAAGTCGAACTGCAGCACCGTGTTGGCCGTGACGACATATTCGAAATCAATCTTTTTCCATCGATTGCCGATGAGGTCCAGCAGTGTGCCGTTGTTCCTGATGCCGACGGAGCCGGCGACGTCGTTGACCTTGCCCGCATAGGCGCTGATCGTCACGTTTTTGAAATTGATCGCCGGCACGGTCGCAGGATCCACACCCCTACCCCCGGAAGTGTCTCCGCCCCCGGAAGTGCCTCCGGTGTCGCCACCGGTGTCGCCGCCTGTGTTGCTCCCGGTGTCCCCGCCCGTGTCGCCCCCCGTGTTGCCGGTGGTGTCGCCTCCGGTGCTGCCGGCGGTTTCGTGCAGCGTGACGCTGCGGAACAGGCTCTGGCCGTTGGGGCTGGCCACGTCGTGATCCACGACGAAGGTCAGGTAGTGGAGGGTTCCCGTGAAGTACTGGCCGATGGGAATGTCGTAGGTTGTGAGGCTGCCGGCGTCGATGGCGTAGTTGCGATAGGCCTGGATGCCGAAGGTTTCCTGGCCGAAGAGCTGGAAGAACATGTCGGCGCTGACCACGTTGTCGGTTTCGATGCCGATGCCGTGGATTTCCGCTTCGCGGTTGCTCTGGAAGCTGAAGCTCAGCACGGTGTCGGCGGTGACGTCATATTCGACGGCGACTTTTTTCCAGCGATTGCCGATGAGATCGAGCGTGATGCCGTTGTTCTTGATGCCGACGGAGCCGGAGACGTCGTAGGTTTTGCCTCCGTAGGCCGAGATGGGCGACTGGTCGAAATTGACGACAACCGCGGCGGGGACGGCATCGAGCATGACGCGCGGCTCAAGCGCGTCGAAGTTGTTCCATGACCAGGCGGGATGCCGACGTCGCTTCCGCTTGTCACGGGCCAGCCACGTGCGAAAACGATGCCACCAGCGATCCTTGAGATGAAGCGTCTGCAACCGTGCGCACTCCCATCGGGTCGGGGCCATTGCGGGGATGGAGGCGCAGGGAATGTCGTGACCCATGTCGGGATCGGACGCGCCTCGTCTTGTTCCTCTCCTCCGCGGGGAAACGGGATTCCTCGCGGTCATGCGAGTATCCACCGACCCCTCGGCCAAGGCAACGGAAAACCGCGCCCTGAACAGGGGATTGGTGGCCGGATGTAGGATTGTGCGGGTTGTGACGTCTGGGTTTGCGTGAGGGGCTTGCCCTCGATGGCGACATTGCCGCTGATTGCACGGGCAGCACATCGGATCCTGATCGATTTCTGATCCAAATCGACAGGAATTCTCGTGATTGGCCGCACCCGTGGCCGGGCAATTCCGTAAAATAGAAGTACCCTTCGAACGCGGATCACAAGGAGGAATGTCCCCGCGATGGCCAAACTGCAAGTTGTGCGAGGCCCGGATGAAGGCAAGGTGCTTCGGCTCAACGCCGATCAGCCTCAAGTCATGGGCCGCAAAGATGTCAACCTGTTGATGACCGATGCTCAGATGTCGCGCCGGCACTGTCAGTTCATCAAACGCGATGGACGCTGGTACGTCGAGGATCTTGGCTCATCCCATGGCACGTTCGTCAACAACGAACGCGTGCAGGGCGAGCGTCGCCTTCACGACGGCGACAAGATCAAACTCGGTTTGACCAAGTTGGTCTTCCTGCGGGGGTCGAAATCGACCAAAGAAGGGAAACCCGAGGAGCCTTCGTCCGAGTCGACCGAGGTGTCCGACGAATCCCTGGCCGGCGCTCCCACGCCGCCGCCGCCCACGCGTGCCGTGGAGCCGTCGCCGTCCGTTGCCGCCAAAACCGCGAAGCCCGGCAAACCCGCGAAATCGAAGCCCGTCCAGCCGCCGACGCCCCCGGTGCCCCCCGGGGGGCCGGGGGCCCCGGTGTCCCCGGCTCGTTCGGTCGATCTCGACGACGACTTCAACCCCAATCGATCCGACAGCGACGACTGCGACGCTTCCTCACTGGCCCTGAACATTCTCGGTGATGCCGATGACGCCGAGGATGGCATTGAGGACTACATCCCCAACTGGGATCCGCGCAATCCCGATGAGTACAAGCAGTATCGTCAGCGGATCGAACAACGTCAGCAGGTCGCCGACGCCAAGACGGTGACGCCGGAGACGATCGAAATCGATGTGCAACTGGACGACAGCGGCATCCAGGATTCCCCCGCCCCCGGAACCGCCCCCGCCCCCGGAACTGCACCCGACAAGCCGAAACCCGGCAAATCCAAACCGTAGCGCCGCATGACGCCGCGTCACGACCATGGCCCGTACACAGCGCCGTATGACGCAACGTCACGCCGCGCCGCGACATGTTGCACTGATGTAGCGCCGCGACTTGTCGCGTCTTCAGCGCCCGATGACCTGCTCGTACATCGCCGCCAGCCGAGCATTGAGCGCGTCGATGTCGAACTGCTCCAGTGCGTCCCGCCGGCCCGCCTGCCCCATCGGCGTCCACTGGTCCGGATGATCCGTCAGCCATCGCAGTCGATCCGCCAGCCGGTCCACATCGCGTTCCGGCGTCAGCCACCCGGACACGCCGTCACGCACCATTTCCGGGATGCCGCTGTGCAGCGTGCTGAGCACGGGCAGTCCCATCAGCATCGCCTCGGCGATGACGGTGGGCGTGCCTTCCTGATCGCCCCCGACCGCGGTGACGCTCGGAGCCAGCAGCACGTGGGACGTGTCGAGCATGGCCGCCACTTCGTCCTGCCGCTTCCATCCCGCCAGCGTCACCTGCTCCGACACGCCCAGTTCGCGGATCAGCTTTTCAAGTTCCGGGCGCATCGGGCCGTCGCCGATGATCGTGTAGCGCACCTCGCGCTGCTCCCGGACGACCTGGGCCACCGCGCGGATGCCGTATTCCAGTCCCTTTTTCTCCGCCAGCCGCGCCACGCTGATGATGCGCGTCGGTTCGCCGGCAAGGCGCTGCCGGGGCCGATATGCGAATCGCTTCGCGTCGGCGCCGAGATGATGCACCATCACTTTCTCAGCAGGGCAGCCCAGGGCGATCAGTTGCCCGCGCATCACCTCGCTCAGAGCCAGCACCCGCGCGGCATCGGCGAACAGGGGCCGATAGAAGCCTGGCTTTTCCATGCGCGGACGCTGCGAAATGTCGAATCCGTAAAACGTGACCAGCAGCGGACCCCGGAGCAGGCCCAGACGGCGTATCCGCGTTGCCCGCGCGCCGACCTGTCCGAAGTGGGCATGAATCACGTCATACCGCGGCTGGTGCAGCACCGCCGAAGCGTCGTGGATCAGACGCATCGTCAGCGCCTGACGTCCATGCTGAAGGGGATTGATCGCGGACAGGCTGGCCCGCGAGGGATGCCCCGCGATCAGCCGCAGGGCGCTGGCGTACCGCGCCATCCTGCCCCGCGGCATCGCGGTGGCGTAGCGGACCTGGTCCATCAGGCCATGCTTGATCGCGTCTGGATGGGCCTCGCTCGCGCTACGCCGGCCCCAGGCGTACACATCCACCTCCACGCCCCGATCCATCAAGCCCGTGAGCTGGCTGAGGATGAACGTCTCGGAGAGAACGGGAAACTCTTCCACCAGACAGGCGACACGCATCGGCCAATCCACTTATCCCCGGTTGCACCTTGAGCCTCCGGCCTGACGTGCCGTGATCGCTCCACCGTGTACGTCGGCAACCCGTCCCCCCCGGATCGACAAAACCGTTTGGGAATAGTCCGACCCGCAAACTTGTTGATCCAAGGACATCGCGCCTACAATAATCAGGCTACCCTTTATGGGTGATGAAATAGTGCTTGTTGAAATTTTTCACCTTGTATTGAACGCCCGGATATGATCCACTATGGCAGGTAGCAAGAGCCTGATGATCGATCAGGAATGCTTGCGGATCAGGAGTATGCCATGGACACATTGATGGCGATCGCGCAGCGGCGGAGCAATCGCAAGTTCCGTCCCGAGCCTGTGCCACCCGAGGCCATACAGACGATCGTCAACGCCGGCCGGATGGCGCCGTCGGCGATGAACCAGCAGCCCTGGGCCTTTGTCGCGGTGACGGAAAAGATGACGCTGGAACGGATTGGCGATCTGACGGATTACGGCGAATTCATCGCCGAAGCCGGAGCCTGCATTGCGGTTTTCTGTCATGCGAACAAGTATTACCTGGAAGACGGCTGCGCGGCGGTGACCATCATGCTCCTGGCCGCCACCGATCTGGGCATCGGATCATGCTGGGTGGCGGGGGACAAGAAAGCCTACGCGCCCGCCATCGCCGAACTGCTCGGCGCGCCCGACGGCTACCACCTCGTCGCCATGGTTGCCCTCGGGTATGTCGACCCCCACGATGCCGTCCACGATCCCGACGCCATGCCCATTCGCCGCCCTCTGGCGGACGTCCTCCACTGGCACCGCTTCAACGCCACGCTCTCGCCCGTCGTCACCACGAGCGTGTAAGCCGAATCCATTTCTCCCGCGGTCTGCAAAAATTGCACGCTCGGCGACCCCAGCCGACAGGACCGGCGCATAGGGCCAAGGATGGCATATCCGAACCCAATGCCCGAAGGTCCAAATCCGCCTGACCAATGAAATACATTTCACCACCACGGCTCAAAGGCACGACGGCCGGCACGTAAGTCGTCGCGGTTGCTCGGCCATGTCAGATTCAGAACAACAGGATTGGGATCTCCGTTCGCGCGGCAAGCGCCACAATTGTCGAGCGGGCCGTCGTGCTCGTCGTGCCGTCGTGGGGAAGTCCAATACCCAATTTAGTCATTGCACTTCGCCCGTCTCGTGAACCACCTGTATTTGTCCCGGTCGGCACAACAGGGCGAACGCATAGGGGATTGGTCCCCTCTCCCTTGCAGGGAGAGGGTCAGGGTGAGGGTTCGGCGTACGTGAACCAGCACGTTCCATCACGGGCAAGCCGTGATTGAGCGCCGTACCCTCTCACAGCCTCTCCCTGAAAGGGAGAGGGGCAAAAGCCCTATGCGCTGCCCCTGTTGGCACAGTCGTTTGTTTGACCATCATGGGGAAAATCGGGAGAATCCGGCCCTTGCGGTTTACAGGAGGGTCATGCGTGACGACGACCGGAACGCGGGATGTGCAGCTTGGGGTATCGCATCTGGGCTATCAGCCGGATTCGCCCAAGATGCTGACGATGACGGCTTCCTCGGCTGATGGCTTGTCGGCGGAGATTCCGTTTTATCTGCGGCAGAACTGTTTCCGCATGGCGCGGGACGCGGAGCAGATGGCGGGTTTTTCCGCGCGGTTTCCCACGCCGTATCACACGCTGCGGGGCAAGCTTCAGCCGCCGGCGTCTTCGTCGTACTACTATCGCGGAATGCTTCGACGCAAAGACTGGCGGTGGGGGACCGTCTGGCAGGCAGACTTTTCCGACTGGACCACGCCCGGAAGTTTTCAGATTGAAACCGACGATCAGGTCAGCGTGCCGTTTGCCGTGATGGCCAGGCAAGATGACCGGGTGCTGCTGGGTTATCTGCGTTATCTCAACGCCCAGCGGTGCGGATGCGAAGTCTTCGGCGTGCATCCAGCCTGTCATATGGACGACGGCGTGCTGGACAGTGACGGCAGCGCCTGGCCTGTGACGGGGGGATGGCACGATGCCGGCGACTTCCGCAAGTGGGCGTTCAACATCATCTGGCATCTGCAGGCACTGGCGACGATGCTGGAGTGGCGGGGGGATGATCTGGACCGCGGCGGCATCGGGCGCGCAGCTTTGCTCGACGAAATCCGCTGGGGAAACCGGTTCTTCCACGGCATCATCACGCCGGAAGGGCACGTGTACGAGGACGTGGCGGGCGGGCAGGCGCCGAAGGGGGCTGGATTTACCTACGACGAACACTGGTGGTTTGAGAATCATGCCGGCGTGTACGGCGACGCCACGGACAACCGCTGGACGGACAACATTCCCAACTCCGGCGACGAACGAAGCATCCGAACGAGCTACAACCCGTATATGCAATTTGCCTATGCCGCATGTCAGTGCCGCGTCGCGCCGCTGCTGCCGGCGGCGGAAAAACTCAAGTGCATCGAACTGGCGCAGCGGGCTTGGCAGTATGGCAGGACGAAGGGGCATGATGGCCGGACGATTTTCGTGGCGTGCGAGCTGTTGGCGGCTGTGGAGTTGATGAAGGTCGAATCGTCCGCCGTGACGGTGGACGATGTGGCAACGCTGACCGCCCAACTGCTGTCGCGGCAGGACCAGGGCGACACGGGATTGCACGGGTATTTCATGGACATCAGCGGCGAGGCGTTTCGATCCATCGGCTTGTCCGCGGATCCCGTGCTGGCGCTGGTGAGACTGCGGGAATGTCTGCCCCAATTGAAGGGATTGCCCGCGAAACTGGCGGACCAGGCGCGAGAGGCTGTGACGCGATACATCGACGGCTACCTGCTGGCGGACGCGGCGAGCAACGCGTATGGCCTGACGCCGTACGGCATTTACATCGTGCAGGAACACGCGGATCGGCAGACGTTCCGCGATGCCGGGCGTGGCCGGGGCGTGCGGACGTTCATGGCGCCGCTGAATCGCATGGGCGTGGCGCACGGCCTCAACGGCCTGTGGATGAGCCATGCCCACCTGCTGGCCCGCGCGGGGGTGTTGATGAATCGCCACGACTGGAAACAGGCAGCCGAGCGCCTGCTCCACTGGACCCACGGCCACAACCCGTTCAACCGCTCCACCAACGTGTCCATCGGCTTCCGTCAGCCCATCGGCTATTCCTTCCGCATTCCCCAGTTGTCCGACGCGATCCTGGCTGGCTGCATCGGCTGGCCCGACGACAAGCCGTACCTGGAAGAGTCCTCCGCCATTGAGTGGAATACGCTGGAATACTGGGGCATTCCGTACGGCCATGCCGCGCAAGCTGTCTGCCATCTGACATAAGGAAACAGGGTCATGGAACTGCCTTGGATCAAGGGAACGTTTCAGCACATCCTTCACCCGCCGGGAAGACGCGATGCGCATGCCGCCGGCGACACATCGCCGTGGTACGTCAACGACCACTGTTTTTTCGTGGACGTGGACAACCGCATCCACTGGTTCGGCATCACCAATCCGTACCCGGAGGACAAGAAGAAGTTGTACGGTCCCGGCAGCCATCGCCACATCGGCCATGCCGTGGCGTCGTATCCGTTTGGGCCGTGGGAAGAAAAGCCACATGCGTTCGCCTTGCCGGCGGACACGCTGGAGAACATCGGCGCGTGCTTCGCCGTGAGAATCGACGGCGAATATCGCCTGATCTACGGCTACAACAAGGGGCACAGTTTCGGCCGCAGCACGGACCTGAATACGTGGAGCAGGATGGATCAACCGGCACTGGACATGGGGCCTGGCACGCGCGATCCGTGTCTGTTGCTGCTGGATGACGGCACGTACCTGCTGTACAGCGCAGCCGGCCACAACGGAATCAGTGCCGTCGTGCTGGCTGAAAGCAAAGACCTGGTCCACTGGTCCATGCGGGAACCGGCGATGCTCACGGACATCCGGTGTGAATGGGGCGCGATGGAATCGCCCTTCGTCCACCGCCGCGGCGACGACTACTACCTGTTCCTCAACCACAGCCACCGGCAGTACGAGGAAACGCTCGTGTTCCACAGCCGAAATCCCAGGCATTTCGACTGGAACAAGCCGCTGTGCACGCTGTTCGCCCACGCGGCGGAAATGTTCGAGTGGAACGGCAAAACCTACATCAGCCACTGCGGCATCGAGGATCGCCATTGGGACGACGTCGGCGCGCCGTACGGCCTGTGGCTGGCGGAACTGGGCTGGATGCCGCTGAGCTGACGAGTACGGTTACGCCGCCTTGGTGCCGTCCTTGCCCTTGCCCCCGGAAGTGCTTTTGCTCGTGGTGGGCTTGTCGGCGGACTTCGTTTCCGTTTTCGTCTCTGTCTTCGTTTCCGACTTGGACTGGCTCTTGCTCTCGGTCGCGGGCTTGGCGCTGTCGCTGTCGGCTTTGGCGGCCTTCTTGTAGCTGTCCGAGCGGTAGTCCGTCTCGTAGAAGCCGGAACCCTTGAAGATCACGCCCGCGCCGATGCTGATCAGGCGCTTGACCTTCAGCTTGCCGCAGGAGGGGCACTTCTTCACCGGGGCGGCCGTGATGGACTGGAACTGTTCGAACGCGTGGCCACAGGCCTGGCAGGCATATTCATACGTGGGCATGGCTGAAATCTCCTGCGTCGCGGTTTACGGGGCCACCGCGACTTTGACGGGACGGAGCGTCACTTCGCCCAGACGGTAGCCGGGCTGAAGCTGCATCGTCACATGGTTGGTTTCGACGCCCTCGGCCGGCTGACGCATCAGGGCTTCGTGACGGTTGGGATCAAACAATTCGCCGACCTCGGCCGTCATGCGCTGAACGCCGAAGGCTTCCATTGACCGGATCAGTTCGTCGCGGACCATCTGCACGCCCTGCAGCACCGTGGCGGTGTCGGCCTGGGGATTGACCTCCAGCGCCCGCTCGAAATGGTCGAACACCGGAACCATAGCGCGGGCGACGTCCACCAGTTGCTGCTGGCGAGCCGCCACGACGTTCTGCTCGGCCCGACGGGCGTAGTTCTGGTAATCCGCCGCGACGCGCAGCAGGCGATGATGCAGGTCGTCCGCCCTCGCTTCCGCCTGCTCCAACTCCGTGCGAAGCTGCTGGAACGGGTCGGCTTCCAGTCCCGCCGCTTCGTCGGGCTGGGGACCCGGATGCCCATCCATGGGAATGGGCGCTTCCGAGGGTGGCGTGGGGTTGTCGTTCATTTCACTCATCATGTCACCTCGCGGCATCGAGTTCTAAGCAATGTCATCGACCGCCAAGGTATTCCTTGATGCGGTCCCAAAAACTCTGGCTCTGGGGCATGACGTCGAATTTTTCCGTTTTGGCGTACTGGGTCAGCAGGTCGCGCTGCTCCTGCGTGAGCCTGTTGGGGATTTCGATTTTGACCATGACAATCAGGTCGCCGCGTTTGCCGTTGCGGAGATTGGGCAGGCCCTTGTCGCGCAGGCGGTAGAGTTCGCCGAACTGCGTGCCATGCTTGAGGGTCAGGTCTTCCTGGCCGACGAGGGTGGGGACTTTGATGACCGCGCCGAGGGCAGCCTGGGTGAAGCTGATGGGCAGGGGCATGACGAGGTTGTCGCCGTCGCGTTCAAAGACGGGGTGCTGGGCGATGCGGATGACGACGTGGAGGTCGCCGCGCGGCGCGCCGGCATCGCCGGGTTCGCCTTCGCCGCCGACGCGGATGGCCTGGCCTTCATGGATGCCCGCGGGGATTTTGACACTGATGAGGCGTTTTTTCGGTTTGCGTCCGCTGCCGCGGCATTCGGGACATTTCTGGGCGTAGGACTTGCCCGCGCCTCCGCAGGCGGGGCAGGTGGTGACCATGCGGAACATGCCGCCGAGGCCGGTCTGCTGGACCTGGCCCGCGCCGGCGCAGGTGATGCAGGTCACGGGTTCCGTGCCGGGCTTGCCTCCGGTGCCGTGGCAGGCGGGGCAGATGTCCTGGCGGACGAATTCCACGTCCTTGTCCGTGCCGCTGGCGACTTCTTCCAGCGTGAGGACGACTTCGGTCTGGAGGTCGTAGCCACGCTTGGCGCGCCGGCCACCGCCACGTCGCCGACCGCCGCCGCCACCACCGAAGAGATCGCCGAAGACATCTTCGAACATGGAGAAGATGTCGCCGGTCTCCATGTGGGAGAAGTCGTGGCCGGTTCGGCCGCGCAGTCCCGCGTGGCCGTAGGTGTCGTAGGCCTGACGCTTGTCGGGATCGCTGAGGACTTCGTAAGCCTCGGAGGCTTCCTTGAACTTCACCTCGGCCTCGGCGTCGCCGGGGTTGCGGTCCGGGTGGTGCTTCATGGCCAGTTTGCGGAACGCGCGTTTGATGTCATCGGCGCTGGCGCCCTTTTCGACGCCGAGGATTTCGTAGTAGTCGCGCGTGGTGGCCATGACGGGATCGATTCGTGAAAAGGCCCAGGGACGTTGGCGTCCCTGGGCCTGTGATGTTGTCCGAGGTCGATCAGCCCAGGTCGGTCATCAGGAGACGGCGCCCACGACGGGCTGTTTGTCTTCCTTGAGTTCGGTGACCAGGACGTTGGTGGTGAGCATCAGGCCCGCGACGGAGGCGGCGTTCTGGAGGGCCGTCCGCGCCACGAGGGCCGGGTCGATGATGCCCGCCTTGACCATATCGACGTACTCGCCGGTGGCGGCGTTGTAGCCGGCCGAGCCTTTCTTTTCCTTCAGGGCGTCCACGACGATGTGGCCGTCCTCGCCGCTGTTGTCGACGATCTGCCGCAGGGGGGATTCCAGGGCGAGCATGATGATGTCGAAGCCGAGCTTCTCGTCGCCCTTGGCCTTCTTGCGGGCATCGTCCACGGCGGGGATGGCGCGGAGGAACGTGACGCCGCCGCCTGCGACATAGCCTTCCTGCGCCGCGGCCTTGGTGGCGTGGAGCGCGTCGTCGACGCGGTCCTTCTTTTCCTTCATTTCGATTTCGGTCGCCGCGCCGACGTGGACGATGGCCACGCCGCCGGTGAGCTTGGCCAGGCGTTCCTGGAGCTTTTCGCGGTCGTAGTCGCTGGTCGTTGCGTCGATCTGGGCGCGAATCTGGTCGCAGCGGGACTGGATGTCCTTCTTCTTGCCCGCGCCTTCGATGATGGTGCTGTTGTCCTTGTCGATGACGATCTTCTTGGCTTTGCCCAGGGCGTCGAGGTCGAGGTTTTCGAGCTTCTGGCCGAGGTCTTCGCTGAGGAAGGTACCGCCGGTGAGGACGGCGATGTCGCCGAGCATGGCCTTGCGACGGTCGCCGAAGCCGGGGGCCTTGACGGCACAGATCTTCAGCACGCCGCGCAGGCGGTTGACGACCAGGGCGGCCAGGGCTTCGTTCTCCACTTCCTCGGCGATGATCAGCAGCGGCTTCTGCGCCATGGCGACCTTGTTCAGCAGCGGCAACAGGTCGGGCAGGTTGCTGATTTTCTTCTCGTGGATCAGGACGAGGACGTCCTCGAGCACGCATTCCTGCGTGGTGGCGTCGGTCATAAAGTAGGGCGAGAGATAGCCCTTGTCGAACTGCATGCCTTCGACGTATTCCAGCGTGATTTCAGCGGTTTTGCCTTCCTCGACCTGGACGACGCCGTCCTTGCCGACCTTGTCGAGCGCGTCGGCGATGAGGCTGCCGATGATCTCGTCATTGTTGGCGGAAACGGTGGCGACTTTCTTGAGGTCGTCCTTGCCCTTGACCTTGACGGCCTGGCTCTGGATGGCCTGGCCGGCGATCTGGGCGGCGGCGAGGATGCCGCGCTGGATGGCGATCGGATTGGCGCCGGCGGTGACGTGCTTGAGGCCTTCGATGAAGATCGCCTCGGCCAGCACGGTGGCGGTGGTGGTGCCGTCGCCCGCCTTGTCGCTGGTCTTCTTGGCGACCTCGTTGACCATCTTGGCGCCCATGTTCTGGAACGGCTCGGGCAGCTCGATCTCCTTGGAGACGCTGACGCCGTCCTTGGTCACCGCGGGATTGCCCCAGGATTTCTGGAGCACGACGTTGCGGCCGGTGGGGCCCATCGTCACTTTCACGGCGTTGGCGAGCTTGGTCAAACCCTTGCGCAGTTCGACCGCCGCTTCCGCGCCGAACATCATCTGTTTCTTGGCCATGTCAATTGGCTCCGTTTGCGATTGTTCCCGGCGAACCGGGGAATTTCCTGGGATGATCCGGGGGGAATCCGCGAGATTCGCAACGGGTACGTTGCTCATCCCGCGGCGTCCTGATCCACTTCCGGGGTTAGGATTCCAGCACGCCGAGCAGTTCGCTTTCGCGGACGATCATGTGCTTGACGCCGTCGATGTCGATTTACGTGCCGGCATACTTGCCGTACACGACGGTATC
>JADLAP010000068.1 GCA_020848195.1 Phycisphaeraceae bacterium | reverse complement strand
CGAGTGGCCCGCAGCCTGCGCGAGCATCGGGAGCCGATCGTGAACTGGTTCCGGGCGAGGAAACAGTACAACAGCGGGATCGTGGAGGGCCAGAACAGCCGGGTGAAACTGAGGTTCAGAAAGGCCAGCGGATTCCGCACCTTCGGGACGATCGAAACGGCGTTGTATCACGAGCTTGGCGAGTTGCCGGAGCCGAGATGCTTCCACAGATTCTGCTGAGGAGGCCATATTTCTTGCCATTGATGCTTAAAAACAACGGATTCTCCAGATCACGCGACACGGCATAAGTCCGATGATCGCCCCACTGGACTGTACCCTCATCTATCCATGACTGGGCACGAGACTGACAGGCAAGACTGCTTGTGGGTTTCACATCATTCAGATGAATCAGGGCGTACTGCGCCTCGGCATCATCGTGGGCCAGCATCATGGAGCGTTGGCTGCCCTCGATCCGTTCGAACTTGGTCGGTTGAATCCGGGCAGGTTGCTCGCGCAGGGCTGGCGGCACGATCGTGACATCGTGACACACGAGCGTCCGGATCGGCCGCGTCATGATCTGGAAACGGTCCACTTCCGCCCACGGCACATCAAAATAGAACCGCTGCACGCTCAGAGACATGCCCTGGCTTCCCCCGCTGTCGCTCCCGGTCGGGCTCGTTGTTACGCCGTGTTTGTTCTTGACCATCACGCCGAATTGCCGGTCAGGATCGTTCTTGACGTCCACCGCGATGGCGATGAACGTTCGGCCATCATTTGTCTGCCCCATGCCACTCAGCATGCTGCCGTGTCCCAATGATGTAACGCTGTTTTCACGCGGCGACGCGGTGGTCACGTCAAGCCACGGGGCGAGGCTGTAGCGCAATCGCACGGTGATGGTCCGTTCGGTCAAACCCTCCAGCTTCGGGCTGACGATGTAGGTCACCCAGCCCCCTTGCCCCACGCTGTCGTCGGTAGTGCCGTGGCTGGCGAACATGCCCTCGGCGTTCAACGGGATCGGCTGTCCCTTGGCATCCAGCAATTCCACCCGGCGAAAACTGCTTCGATCGAAAAGCGGATGGGAAAACCACAGAGACAGGAACGGAATCTTGTCGTCCTTGCCATCCTCGCCGGAATGATCGCATCGCACCGCTCCCGCCTGCCGCAGCATGCGCCAGTCTTCCGCTTTCACCACCGGCCCGTTATACGGCTGCCAGGCTCTCGGATGTTCTGGATCGTTGTATTCATCCTGCCACGCCAAATATCGCAACATCGGCGACTGGGAACGCAGGTCGATACCGGATTCGACCTTCATTTCCCCAGCCTGTTGACGTTGCCGGTTCTCCTGTCTCGCATGTTGAACGCTTGATCCAACAGCTTGACCAACGTATGTTTGCCTGACCTGCGCCGGACGGCGAATGGCTTCGAGCGTGTAGCTCACCGACAATAGAACGAGGCCCGCAAAACCAAGCACAACAACGACCACCACAAACATGAGCAAACGACTGAACATGCCCCAGCCGGAGCGGCGTGATGGCGAAGTTTGTTGGAGTGGCGCAGATTCCGTGGATGCTATCGCGGTCAAACTACGGATAGGCCGATTCACCGCCCGCCACACCCGTCGGACAACCAGAACGTCCACCAAGGCCAGCAGCGGCAGCGCCATGCAGGCGAGCGATCTGATGCCATAGGCCCACGTCATTCCCGAACGGATCGCCATGCCAGCAAGGAGCCGGAAACCCAACGCCATGGCGACGAGCAGCAGTGCGTCCGACAGCAGCAGCGGATAGAACAGCCCATCGAACACCGCCAAGCCCAGGCCGTAGAGCTTGCCGTTGGACCGACGGATGCGCGCCACGGCGATCCAGCCGAGGATGGTCGCTCCGAAGGGCGCGGTGACGCCCAACAGCAAAACCATCCCCGCGAACAGAACAAAAGGCAACATCAAAATCGAAACAACCTGTGCATCTGGCGACGACGGGACAATTCTTGTTCCTCTGAAAAATATCATTGCTGGAATGATGGCAATGAACGCCCACGGCAACCACACCACGCCCCATACCGCCTCCCGCGACAGCCGAGGCGACATATCCGCCACCGCCCGTTCCTTCCCCCCCTCAGCCCCCGGCTCCACCGGGGGTTCCGGGGGCGTCACCAGCGTGCTGGTGATGGTTTCCACCTGCGTCCGCACTTCGCTGACGTGCTGATACCGTTTTTCCGGGGATTTTTCCAAGGCGCGCAGGACCACTTCATCCAATCGCACATCGATCAGCACCTTTTTTGACGGCGGCTCGATCCGGCTGGCGGGCAACTCGCCGGTGAGCATCTGGTAGAAGACCACGCCAAGGGAGTAGATGTCGGCGCGATGGTCCACCTCGGCCGGGTGGGTTGCCTGTTCGGGGGCCATGTAGCGAGGCGTGCCCATGATCTTTTCGGTGGCGTCGCCGGAGGTCGTGGACAGCCCAACCAATTTCGCCAGGCCGAAGTCGGCGATTTTCACGACGCCCTGTTTGCTCAGCAGGATGTTTTCCGGCTTGATGTCGCGGTGGACCACGCCCTGGTCGTGGGCGTACTGCAGGGCATCGCAAATCTGAGGCACGATGGCCAGTGCTTCCGGGGGCGAGACGTGGCCGGCGTCGAGGAGCGAGCGCAGGCTCGTGCCGTCGACGTATTCCATGAGGAAGTAGCACCACGGGTCGCGCTGGCCGAACTGATGGATGGTGACGATGTGCGGATGGCTGAGTTTCGCCATGGCCTGTGCTTCGCGGGCAAATCGCTGGGCGAAGGCGGGGTCGGCGTTCAATTCCGGGGGCAGGATTTTCAGCGCTACCGGCCGGTCGAGGTCTTTCTGGCGGGCGAGGTAGACCGCGCCCATGCCGCCGCGTCCGATCAGGCGGAGCAGTTCCAGTTCCGGGAAATGTCCGGCCAAATCCGCCACTTCCGGAGGCGTCCAGCGGAAACGGGCCTGCGTTTGGTCCTGGGTAAAACCTTCGGTGTTCGTTTCCATGCCGCGTTTGAGCAGACAGGCGGGACAAAGCCCTTCCACCGCGGCTTCGGAGAGTCTGGCTCCGCATTGCGGACATGTGCCCGGATCATTCATGGTCGCGTTCCGTTTGCGGTTTCGGTTTCCACAGCTACCTAAAGCAAACGGCGGGAAACGTTACAGGCATTTTCGCAGATATTGAAGTTCGTCCTCCACGCTGTCCGGCGGATCGACGGTCTGGGCGATCTCATCGCGGAGCAGCTCGCGGTATCGCCTGCGTAGCCGGTGCGCGGCGACCTTGACAGCGCCTTCGGTCGTGCTCAGTTGCGCGGCAACGGCGGCATGGCCCGCTCTGCGGTCGCCGGCCAATGCGGGCTGCAACGCGGCGAACAGGTCGCCCTGGCCACGCTGGATATATTCCTCGCGCAGACGGGACAGCACCTGTTCCAGCACCGTCAGCGCCCAGCGGCGCTCGTATACGCGGTCCGGCGTCATCGTGTCCGCCGGCTCGCGGACGTAGCGGGCTTCGGCGTCCAGCAGTTCCACCACCACCTTGCCTCCACGTTTGGCGGCCAGGCCCCGGTCGCGCTCGTTGGCGACGAAATGCTTCAGCGAAGCCAGCAGAAACGTGCGGAATTTGCCTTTGTTCCGATCGGTCTGCGTCAGCGCGTCCTTGTCGAGCATCCGCGTGAAGAAGCCCTGCACCAGGTCTTCCGCCTGCTGCGGCATACAGCCTGCGCGGCGAAGGAAGGCATAGAGCGGAAACCAGTACGTCTGGGCCAGTTCGCCAAACGCGCGGCGGGCATCGCTCCCCTGCCGCCAGTTCGCCGCCGCCAGCACGAGGCTCCAGCGCGTGGGGGCGAAGGCGCGAGGTTCCGGCGTGGCGATGGGTCGCGTCATGGAGATGGACAATGTACCTTTGCGGCGCGATTCGTTCCCGCGATCGCGCAAGAATATCCGCGACGTTGTCGCGGCTTGACGGAATGGATGCGACACAAACGACTGCCGGTACGGCAGGGCCGGTGGATACGCGCTGTGCCAAGGGTCAGAGAGCGACGTGACTCAACCCGACCGATATACCCATAAGCCACGACGTGACACAGGTTTTGAGCCAATCAGCATGATCATCATTCTGGCGCGCCAATTGCACAAAACCAAGAGTGCAACCTTACCCGCCCTTGCGGTGAATCATAGGTGGACGTGAATCCCAGGAGTTCAGACATGACCCGCTTTGTGAACAACCTGAAAACCGTCATTCTGCTGGGCGCGCTGTTCGGCCTGATCCTGGCCATCGGCGCGCAGTTCGGCCAGCGCGGCCTGATCCTCGCGCTGGCCTTTGGCGGCATCATGAACATCGTCGCCTACTTCTTCAGCGACAAGATCGCCATCGCCTCCATGCGGGGTCAGGAAGTGAATGAGAAGTCCGCGCCGGACCTGGTCCACATGGTTGAGCGACTGGCCGAGAACGCGGGGTTGCCGATGCCTCGCGTCTACGTCTGTCCGCAGGAAGCGCCCAACGCGTTCGCCACGGGGCGCAATCCAAGCCGCGCGGCCGTGGCGGTCACGCAGGGCGCGCTGCGCCTGCTTTCCTACGACGAACTCGAAGGCGTCATGGCGCACGAACTGGCGCACGTGAAGAACCGCGACACGCTGACCTCCTGCGTCGCGGCGACGATTGCCGGCGCCATCAGCTTCCTGGGCCACATGGTCTGGTTCATGGGACTCGGCGGCAACAACCGTGAGGAAGGCTCCAACCCGCTGGTGACGATCCTCATGCTCATCCTCGCCCCGATCGCGGCGGCGGTGATCCAGATGGCGATCAGCCGCAGCCGGGAGTATGTCGCGGATGCCGACGGCGCGCGCATCGCCGGCACACCGCACGGCCTGATCAGCGCTCTGCGCAAACTCGAAGCCTCCGCCAAACGCATTCCCATGCAGGGCGAGATGGCGACGCAGAACCACATGTTCATCGTCCAACCGCTGACGGGCGAGAGCTTCGCCCGGCTCTTCTCCACCCATCCGAGCATGGAAAGCCGCGTCCGCCGGCTGATGGAGCTGGCGTAAGCCCGACGGGACGCGGCAAGCCGCGGCGCTACTTCAGCGGATGTTCGTGGCGCGTCATGCGTTGGGCGTTGACCCTCGCCAGCGCGCGGGGTTCATCCTTGAGCAGTTTGATGAGTTGACTCGTGGTGCAGCCGAGGCGCGACGCGGCACGGACGGGATCGTTCCCGCACGCCTCCAGATGATCCAGCGCCTCGGCGAGCATGGCGGGAAAGTCCGGGTGTGCGGGATTGATCGCGATTCGGCCCCCCTTGCTGCGGCTTTCCCACAACGCGCTGGGCAGTCGCGGAGCATCCATGCGCACGTGCAGCGACAGATTCACGCGAAGCCGGAACAGCGCCACGGCGAGATTCCGGGCAGCTTCCCGACGTTCGGAGGCTGCGCCTTCGATGCCCGTGGGCTTGTGTCGCAGACGGATGGCGGTCTCGACCTTGTTGCGATGCTGGCCGCCCGGTCCCGACGCCCGGCCGCGAATCGTCTGACACTGCGCCAGCAGCGCCGGATCGTCCAGACTTGCCGGATGAGATTGCGTCATGATCGGGACATGGTAACGTCACGCCATGTCGGAACCGCAGCCGATGGCGACGAATACCGGGCCGCTGGGCCGGCTCGATGCGTGGATGGCGCAGCATCCGTGGCATCCGCGGGTGATGCCGTTTGTCGTGTACGTGCTGATGCTCCCGGCGATTCACCAGGCCCGACTCTGGTGGCCGCCGTCGTATCCCCTGCTGTATATCGTGCAGTGCGGCCTGGTCGGCGGATTGCTCTGGCGATACCGCGGGCTGATGCCGGAGCTGTCGTGGCGGTTTCACTGGCTGGCGATCCCGGTGGGCGCGGGGGTGATGATCGCGTGGGTGGCGCTGGGCTATGGGACCACCTGCGTGTGGCCCGCCCTGTCGTCCGCGGAAGAGCATACGCCGTTTTTCACGACGCTGGAGCCAGCGGCACTGCGATGGACCGCGCTGGGGCTGCGCCTGCTGGGTATGAGCCTGCTGGTGCCGATGTTCGAGGAACTGGTGATGCGCTCGCTGCTGCTGCGGAGTTTCCGCTATTTCCGCCGCACCGCCACCGCGGTGTTCCAACTGGCGGAGGAAATCCCCATCCTCGGCGACTGGCTGCTGCACACGCCTCTGGCTAAGCGGGCGGACCATCATCAGCATCCACTGAAATATCAGTTCGAGACCAATCCACTGGGCGTGCTGAGCGTGTTCGGTGTCGCGGCGTCCACGTTCGTGTTCATGATCCATCACGTGCCGCGCGACTGGGCCGGCTGCGTCGTCTGCGGCGTGGCGTACTGCCTGCTGCTGGCTGCCACCTGCAAACGCAAGGCGGACCTCGGCCCGGTCATCTGGGCGCACGGCATCACCAACGCCCTGCTCTGGGGCTACGTGCTTTTCACCGGCGACTGGCAGTTCCTGTGATCCGTTGAGTGCTACCATGAAGGGTCATCATCTCGCCACAGGGAGACGCGCCATGCGCATCGCCACGCTGTTGCTCACCGCCGCACTGCTGACCGCCTGTGAAAGCGTACCCTCGGGCACAGGCTCGCCGGGCGCGTTGACGGATTCGTGGCCCACGGATGTCGATGCCGCGATCAGTCAATCCCGCCGGGAGGGCAGGCCGGTGTTCGTGCTGTTCAGCGATGCCCATTGCCCGATGTGCGTGAAATTCGCCAGGCGGGTGCTGAGCAACGACGCCACGGTGAGGCATATTCAAAATATGTGCATCGCGGTGAAAGTGGACTTGACGGATCCGGACAGTCCGAACCAGCGGATTGCCGACCGGTACGGCGTCCGGCGGTTGCCGACAGCCAAGGTTTTCGCCGCCGATGGCAGGGAAATCGGCAGTTTCACGGGCCTTCCGCAGCACCCGACGGAGACCCCCGCCAAAGCGTTCGCGCTGTGGCTGGACGAACGGCTGGCGTCGAATCGGGGTCGCTGACCCCTGTCGCCGCTCGCGAAAAAGCGGGTCGGATTTGCGCTGAATATGCAACTCATGCTTGCCGCCGGGGAACTCGGCGTGTACGCTGTCATAGTCAGTTCCTGGCGCAATGGTTGCGCCGGGGTTATACGTTTGTGGAGGTCAGGCCATCGCTAGAAGAGGTTTTCAACCGCGTCCGCGCGAGACGGAGAAGCGGCTTCGGATCAATGAGTTCATCCGCACGTCCAGCGTTTTCCTCGTTGACGAGAACAACGAAAAGATCGGCGTCGTCGAAACCGACGAAGCGCGTCGTCGTGCGCGCGAAGCCGGCCTGGACCTTGTCGAAGTCGCGCCCCAGTCCCAACCGCCCGTTTGCCGCATCATGGACTACGGCAAATGGAAGTACCAGCAGCGCAAAAAAGAGCAGAAGGCCCGCAGCCACAGCAAGACCAGTGAGCTGAAGGAAGTCCGTCTGCGTCCGAAGATCGACGAACACGACTTGAAGATCAAGACGGACAAGTCGGTCGAGTTCCTCGGCGAAGGCCATAAGGTTCAATTCACGATGCTCTTCCGAGGCCGGGAAATGGCGCACCAGGACATCGGCCTGCGCACGATGCAGAGCATCTGTGAGATCCTGGCGCCGTGGAGCAAGGTCGAATCGACGCCCCGCATGATGGGTCGCCGCATGACCATGCTGCTGGCGCCGGAACGCAAGCCCAAGGCGGCCGGCAAGAGCAGCGAGGAATCGGGAGCCTCCGAAAGCCAGCCGGCAAACGAAGCCGTCGTCAGCGCGCCCAAGCCTCAGGCCGCGCCGTAAGCGTCAATCTTTTTCCTTCGCACACCCGAACGAGCCGGAAGCGTAGGCGACGGTCTTCCCGCGAATGACCTGAAACGGTTGTCGCGGAAATGCTGTCGCTGACGCTTGCGGCTCGTTGGGTTATTTCGAGGACGCGCCCATCGCGCCGGCGGGCACGGTCATGCGTCCCGGATCCACCGCTTCGATGCGGTCGGTTTTGAGATTCCACTTGAGCTGGCGGATGCCGGCCGGCGTGGTGGAATCCTTCCCCATGATCCGGGTCAGGTTGCCCTGATTGGCGGTGAGTACAAGCGTGTTGTCGAAGGCGGTGTAGACCAGCCGGTCGGTGGTCACTTCCTTGTCGTAGCCGAGGACGCGGACATTGCCTTCGGCGCTGACGACCTTGAGGGCCGGCTGCGGGGGCGGCGAACTGAACCAGACGCCCAGGCCTCCGGTGGCTTCGAGGTCCGCGACGAACTGGCGGCAGTCGATCTGGAACCGCCGATTGTCGCCTTGGGGAATGTAGAGCATCTGGACCTGATCGACGATGCGCATGTCGTTGTAGGCGGCGTCGAGGACCAGTTCGCCCATCCATGCGAACAGCGTCGCGCCGCGACCGTTGAGATGGATGCCTTCACCGATCCCGGAAGCGGTGTCGGATTTCGCCGGCCGACGGTCCTCCAGCAGCAACGTCCCCTGGCCGGGAACCTGGATGCGTTCGAGCATGGAATCGAACTGCATCTGCGGACCTTCGAGCCGGACGCGTGTGAGCAGTTGTCCGCCGGGATGGTCGGCCCATTGTTCCTCCAGGAACTCCACGGGGCCTTTGGCGGTGATCGTGCGAATCAGTCGGGAATCCTGAATCGCGCGGTTCTGCGGCTTGGGCTTCGTCCCGCCTTCCGCCGGCGCTCGATCCTCCCCGCGGGCGGACAGTTGCTGGGCGACCTGGCTCTGGAACGCCATATCCAGTTCGGAGGAACGCAGCCGGGTCAGTTGTTTGTCCTTCCGCGCCAGCACTTCCACGTTGCCGTAGAACTGAGCCACGCTGCTGGAGGAGTAGAAGTGCATGTTGTCCTGCCAGTGGATGGTGACCAGAGGCTGGCTCATGGCGGCAGTGGGCAGACTCGGAGGCGAAAGCAGTTCTTCCGACCGCCTGGCGTCGCCGGAGGAGGAGAGAAACGCGGCGACGCCCTGGCCCAGGACATGCACGCTTTTGCGGGTCGGGTCCATGACGATGTGTTGTCCGCTGAGCAGGCCGTCGGGCCGAATGAGCATGGCGGGCGCTGCGGCCGAGCCGAACATTTCGATCTGCTGCGGATCGCCGGTGACGCGCTGGGCGAAGCCGACGACGTTGTACTGCGCCAGCCGGACGCGGACATCGCCTTCGGTGGTGATGCGACGGATGCGCAGCGGCGGTCGGGCCGCGGCGGCGGCGACGGGCTGCGTCGCGGCGGGGCTGGACGAGGTCGCCGTGTCGGTCCATTGCAGGCCCGCTTTCGCGCCCGGCTGCGTCTGGGCGCCGAGCATGGCGTCGATGGCGACGGCGGCGATGGACGAAGGTTTGCCCGTGGCGGAAAGGCCGGCCGGATCGACGCCCTGCGGCTCCGTGGTCAGATCCACCACGGCACGGTCAGACCACAACGCGCGATCGCCCTGCCACGCTTTGACGTGGCCCTTGGCTTCGATCAGCGAAGGCTGTATCTGGCCGAACAGGTTCGGCAGCAGCGACAGGCTCAACTGGTCGGACTCCACCGACAACGGCGGCTCAGGATCGGGCAGGCGCGCGGTGACGCGAACGTGCCCGGCCGCGGTGATGCTTCTCGGCGACTGCCGGCCGGTTTGCGGATCGCTTAGCACGGCCGAAAGCACATCCGCCTGCATCTGGCCCTGGGGATGCACGAGAGTCGCTTCGCCACGCACGACCACAGCCTTGATCGCCTGAACCTTCGACGCCTGCTTCCATGACCCGCCGGCGATCAACCCTTTGCCCGCGGACACACCGCTGTCGGCTGTGGACCGATCGCCCGGCGACTGGCCGTAGAAACTGACATCGACACGATCCGTCCATTTGAGCATGGAACCGGGGGGCATCCGGCGATCATCCGTCGTCGGCAGCGACCTGGCCATCGCCAGTTTGTCCGCCACGCCGGTTTCGCCGTGCGCGACGATTCGCCCCGCGCCGAGAATCTGGCCCTCCAGCCGATCCATCGCCATCACCAGCAGCGGCGCGGTCAGCTTCGCGCCGGCGCGGAGGGAATCGATCTCCATCGGATGTCCCGCCGTGCCGATCAGTCTCAGCCTCGCTTCGCTGAACAGATAATCCATCGCCCCGGCGGTGATGCGGTCTTCCTGCGGCGTGGTCAGGATCACCGGCTCGCCTTCGAGACGGAGATAGACGTCGTCATCGTGTTCGAGATCCTGAGGCCGGCCGGCTTCGGGCACAATCACCAGCGGACCATGCCAGCGGACGAGAACTTCATTGTCCTTCATCGGACGGTTGAGCAGTTCCGTGGTTTCCGCGACGAAATCCGGCTCCGGCGCCAGGCCCGCCAGCGATTGGGCGGCTGTCGCCGTGGGACGTTCGTCGCCGGCCTGCTGTCCCGCGGATGGGCCCGCGCCGGCGGTTTCGCTGACCTGCTTCATCCGTTCCCGGATGCCGAACAGCGTTTCGAGCCTGCTGCCGGCGACCTTGAGGTCGTGTGCCTCGATCGTCACCGAATCGGAGAGCTGGGCACGATAGAACTGGGTCTGCGTCGAAGAAATGGTGTCGGATACGGTTTTGGACGTGGACGACGGAGAAACGGTATCCGACACCTTTTTGGTCCCCGTCTTCGGACCCGCCGCCTGTTCGCGCAGACGAAGCATCCGACCCTTGGCCACCTCCAGCCGGTCCAACTGCTTCTTTAGTTCGTTGTACGTCAGATCCAGGTCTTCGCCGACGAAATCGAAACTCTCGCTGTGCAGCAGCACCACGCCGTCGCCGCGGATCTGCCCCAGTTCCAGATCGAATTTCGCCTGTTCCAGACGAAGCCGAATCAGCTCATGCGGCGAACCCGGTCGGACCTGCAGCGGCGCGTCGTCCGTGGTCTCGAACCAGCGCACCGTCACCAGACCCTCAAATTGCCCCGAACGCGGCACGTTGCCCGGCGCGACGAACGCCCCACGTTCGGCTCGAATCTCCAGCACCCGACGTCCCGGAACCATGTGGATCCGCGCCATCGGCTTCTGCACTTTCCATACGCCCTGCGGCAGCGGCTCCACCGATGACCCGAACAACTCGTACAACACATCGCTGTTCTTGTCCCGGAAATGAACGTAGTACTGCCCCACCCGCGGCATGTCGATCCCGTCGCCCTCGCCGGGTACGCCGACCCGCAGATGCTGCGGCGGCGTCAAGGGCTTGTCGCCGCTGGAGGTGGTCCGTGATCCCGCACGCAGCGTCAGCAGAAAAATCCCTGCCGCCACGATCACCGTCAGGCCTGTCACGACCACCTTGAGCTTCATGCCCCCATTCTACGGCCTTCCGCCCTTTCGAGCGCCGGGTATACCCCAAGGCTCACACCTGTGAATGATCCGAGGGACGAGGTGAAATGACCAATGTCCAAATCCGAATGACCAAACGCCGTGAATCCGGGCTTGTCATTCGTCATTTGTCATTCGGATGTGGTCATTCGGTCATTGGGTTCCGGCAATCCTTGAAGGGCAACATACGCTCGCTCTGAGGCATACCCGTCTTGACCCGGATGTTTCATCTTCCTTGCGGTATCATCCTGCACTCGGTCCGACATCGAACACCGGAACACCGTTTGCGGAGATTCCCATGCTCGCCAACATCTTCAAAGCCTACGACATCCGTGGAACCTATCCCGACAAGGTCAACGAGGACGCCGCGTGGCGCATCGGCTTCGGCGTCGGCACGTTCCTGAAAAACCACCCGGAACGGCCTAAATCCGCGGCGGGGCAGAATGTCCTGGTCAGCCGCGACATGCGAACCAGTTCGCCCCAGCTCTGCCAGGCGCTGTCCGACGGCATCCGCGCCACGGGCATGAATGTCATCGACCTGGGCATGGCCGACACGTCCATGATGTACTACGCCGTGGAAACGCTCGGTGCCGCCGGCGGCGTGCAGACCACCGCCAGCCACAATCCGCCCCAGTACAACGGATTCAAAATCTCCGGCCCGATGTCCAAGCCCGTCGGCGGCAACACCGGCCTCAAGGACATCCAGCAACTCGCCGAAAACGCCACACCCGGAAGCCCCGGAAGCATCAAACCCACCGGCTCGTACTCCACACGCGACATCTGGGAAGGCTACCGCACTCATGTTCAGCGGTTCTTCACTCCGCCCAAACGGCCGATCAAGGCCTTCGTCGACGGGTCCAACGGCATGGCGGGCAAACTCCTCCCCGCCGTCTTCACCGGCTTGAAAAACCTCGACATCATCCCCGTCAACTTTGAAATCACAGGCTCCTTCGTCCATGAGCCTAACCCGCTGGTCCCCGAAAACATGGTCCCCACCCAGCAAGGCGTCAAGCAGCACAAGGCCGACCTCGGCGCGTGCTTCGACGGCGACGCCGACCGCTGCATGATCACCGACGAACAGGGCGCCATCCTCGGCTGCGATCACCTGACCGCCCTGCTGTGCAAACATTTTCTGACCCAGGCCCCCGGCAGTGCCGTCATCTACGACCTGCGATCCAGCAAGGTCGTCGAGGAAACCATCCGCGCCTGCGGCGGTCAGCCGAAGAAGTGCTGCGTCGGCCACGTGTTCATGAAAGCCTTGCTCCGCGAGATCCACGGCATCTTCGGCGGCGAACTCTCCGGCCACTTCTACTTCCGCAACAACGCGTTTGCCGACTCCGGCGCCATCGCGTTTGCCAGCGTCGTCAGCGTCCTTGGCCAGGCCGACAAACCACTGAGCGAACTGGTCAAGCCCTTCCGCAAATATCCCCAGTCCGGCGAAATCAACTTCCGCACCGCCGACAAGGAAGCGGTCCTTAGCGCCATCAAGTCCACCTTCGCCGACGGCAACATCGACAACCTCGACGGCATCTCCATCGACTGCTGGGACAAGAAGGGTTACTGGTTCAACGTCCGCGCCAGCAACACCGAACCGCTGCTGCGATTGAACGCGGAAGCGAAGGAGCCGGCCGCGCTGGACAAACTGCTCCAACAACTCAAACCCATGCTCGGCGAAGAAGCCAAAGGCCACTGACCCCGCCCCCGGAAGTTTCCCCCGGAAGTTTCCCCCGGTAGCTTCACCCGGAAGTGATCCCCGGTGAACCGCAAAGCCCGCCGATGCCCGGTACTCCGGGCTTCGGCGGGGGTTGTCGCGCGCCTGCGCGCCTTGGCCAACCCGCTTGCCGTTTCCGAGCGGAATGGTATGCTTCGAAAAAGTTTTGTCTATCGATTAACTCACGTGCTATCTCATATATCCATCGCCCCCGCACCGTGTCGCAAGCCTTCCCGGACCAGGAATCGACCATGTCGCACCACGGCCATTTCGACGGTGAGCATTACGTACTCCAACGCGTGGACACACCCCGCGGATGGGACCATCTGCTGAGCAACGACCAGTATGTGCTCCAGCTCTCCCAGCTTGGCAGCGGGTTCTCCGTGTTCCGAACGATGTTGGGCAATCGTGTCACGAGGCAGTCCTGGCCGGATGATGATGCCGGACGATTCCTCTATGTGCGCGACGCGGCGACGGGGGCATTCTGGTCGCCGACGGTCTGGCCGGTGGAAGCCGACACGTCGCGGTTCCAGGCCTGGTCGTGCGACTATGGGCCGGGCACGATGGAATGGAATGTGCGCCGCGATGCGATCAAGGCCAAGCTTCATGTGGCGGTGGCTGTCGACGATCACGTGGAGATGCACCAGCTGGAGCTGACGAACGAAGGCGACAAGGCCCGAACGTTCGATCTGTTTTTCTTCCTGGAGTGGGCGTTCACCGGCGCGCCGGGCGAAATGGGCATGACGCTCCGCAGCGCCTACGACGCGACACACCGCTGCGTCGTGGGCGATCTGCAACTGCCGCCGCGATATCGGTACTGGCAGACGGGCTTTGTGGCCAGCAGCGAAACGATTCGGGGTTGGGAGGGCAATCGCCGTGACTTCCTCGGCCAGCCGGGCGGCATAGCGGCGCCCCTGGCCGTGCGCAAGGGCAAGTGCGGGAACCATCCGGGCAAGCAGTTGATCGAACCCTCGGCCGCGGCGGTGCAGGTGCGGATCAAGCTGCCGGCGGGAAAAAGCAAAACTGTCCTCTTCCTCGTCGGCATCGCGGAACACCGGCGGAACATCGGCCGGATCGCGCGGAAGTATCTCACGCCGGATCAGGTCGAATCGGAAATCCAGCGTGTCCGCGATCGCTGGGCGGCACTGCACGCGCCTCAGCGGATGGAAGGCGACCTGTTGAGTCAGGGCGATCTGAAGCCCTGGGCCAACCACTGGCTGAAAACGCAGGTCGTGCAGAATTTCCGCTTCACGCGATGGGCCGGCTCACGGGGATACCGGGATGTCTTGCAGGACTGTGCCGGCATCCGGCTGATCGATCCCGCCATGGCGCGGGATCGAATCCTCGAAGCCTTATGTCATCAACGTTCGGATGGTTACGCGCCAAGACAATATCCGGTGGAGCCGTGGGGCAAGCCGGACTGGCGGGACTATCGCGACAGCCCGTTCTGGATCGTTTACGCGCTGGAGAAATATCTGAAGGAAACCGGCGATTTCGCGCTGCTGCGCCAATGCGTTCCGTTCATCGACACGCCCCAGGAACAGACGGTGATGGACCACGCCAGGCTGGCGCTGGAGTACCTGTGGAAGCATCGCGGCGGGCATGGCCTGTGCCTGATCGGCATGGGCGACTGGCTCGATTCACTCAACGCGGCGGGAACCGGGGGCAAAGGCCAGTCCATATGGCTGACGCAGGCGCTGGGCTACGCCTTGCGGGAACTGGCGCTGATCGCGGATCGCGTGGGCGACGACAAGCTGGCGAAAACCTGTCGGAAACGCCGGGAAAAACTGATGGAAGCGGTGGCCCGCGCCGGCTGGGACGGCAAGTGGTACCTGATGGCGTACAACGACGCGGGACGGAAAATCGGTTCCGCAAGCTGCCGCGAAGGGGGACGGATTTTTCTCAATTCGCAAAGCTGGGCGGTCCTGTCGGACATGGGCGACGCACGCCGGCTCCGCGCGGCGATGAAGGCGTGCGACGACCATCTGGCGTTCGACACCGGGTATCTCTGTTTCGCGCCGATGTACAAGCGGTTCGATCCGGGCATCGGTCGCATCACGCTCTGGCCCAGCGAAGGCGCTTCGACGTACTCCCATGCGGTGTTCTTCAAGATCGAAGCGGACTGCGTGCTCGGCGAAGGCGATCGGGCCTGGGAAACATTCCGCAAGGTGGTTCCCGCCGGCGGCGTCGTGACGGAGGATGACCACGGCGCCTCGCCGATGACCATTCCGAACGCCTACATGGGACCGGCCTGGCCGCGACCGCGATGGACGTACCAGGGCTGGTGGACCGCCTCCGCCGCGTGGGCGCTGCAGATTCTCGTGGAAAACATGTACGGCGCGCGGGCGGAGTACGACGGCCTGCGCATCGACCCCTGCCTGCCTCGCCTCTGCACGCAGGCGCGCATCGAACGCACGTTCCGCGGCCGGCGGTACGACATCCACATCGCCAAACGCAAAGGCATCTGCCGCGGCCGGGTTCGAATCCGCCTCGACGGTCAAGACCTGCCGGGCAACCTCATCCCCGCCTCTCCCGTCCCCGGCTGCGCATCGGGCAACGCGAACCTGACCTCGACGGGAATCGACAGGCCCTCGCACCGCGTGGAGGTCGCCGTGGAGTAAGTCTCGTCGAAATTGATGTCACCTCGGCCGCGTGCGACGCGACCATCATCGCCACAGATCGCTGAGCAGCCGATTCAGGGCTTCATGGATCACCTCAGGCGAATCGTACTCGCCCTTGGCGATGCGCTGCTTGACTTGCTCGACCAGTTGATGGCGAACGGGCGTCGCCTGATCGTCGCGTGAGAGCGCGCGGGCCATCGAGGACAATTCGATGGAGTCATCGCCTCGCTGAATGGTCAGCTTGTCCTGCTGGGACCGATGGCGCTGCAGCGCTTCCGCGGGATCGATCCCGCCGACGGGTTGAACATGGGTGGATGGCGTGGACACGGGATCCATAGTCGGGCCTCCCTGCCGGCTGCCCCAAAGGGCAGCACGTTCCCCGGAATTTCCCCTCCTCAGCCACCCCGGAAGTGAAGACCCCTGAACTCCCTGTCTGTCACTGTAGGACTTTGTCCACAGGAAATCCACAACAACGTGCGAATTCGTCGGAAATTCTCGGCTTGGCCAAGGCATCACATGTGGATCGTGAGGCGGACGAGGTGAAATGGCCGAATGGCCAAATCCGAACTGATGGGAAAGGTGATTCCACGCGGCCCGGCATCAAGGGATTGGGTGGGCGAGAAGCTTGATTTTTACCCCCGCGAAGCCTGTTTTTGTCGATTTTGATCCCGATGATCCCGTTTTTCCACCTGTGATCCCTGAAGGATCAAAATCGGACCCTTGTCGAGCCAAGTCGCTGTCGCACACAGCTTTACGATTTGATCCGCCCGTGATCCCTGAATGATCCGGATCATTTGCTTCCGCGGCGAAAAAGTGGCTATTTCCCGATGAATTCACAGCTTTTCCGCTTGATCTTTTCTTGGGTCAAGTGTTACGTTT
>JADLAP010000067.1 GCA_020848195.1 Phycisphaeraceae bacterium | reverse complement strand
CGTCGGGGAGCCATTTCAAGTGATCTGCGCGAAGATATCGTCTTCTGACATCGGCGCGTCAGGCCCCATCGCCTCGCGCACCTCGCGGCGCAGCTTCTCAAACCGGCGAAGCAGGATCATGCGCCTCAGCAGCTCTTCGGCCACCGCCTCCGGGCCGCGGCCGGTCTCGCGGCTGACACTGGCCAACTCGGCCGCAACATGGTCCGACAGCTGGAGCGTGAGGGGTTGCATCGCCATAACACTTTCGCCAGTAGCCAAGCACCAACGCCTGATTCCCGTTCGCGGTGCGATTGCTTCGGTTCCGTCACGCTCGCAGGTGATCGTAAAAAGCTCTTGGCGACAGAATGGGTATTTCATGGAAGGAACCCAAAGCCAGCAACGCCCGGTCGCCCGTGATGATGCACTGGGCCTGTCCGGCGACGGCCGTGCCGAGAATCGGCAGATCATCGGGATCTTCAAAGACGTCGGGCGCGATCTTGGCGGGTGTCACGATTTCGCTTTGGGTGCGCAGCATGCGAAGCACGAAGCGAACCTGCTCGGGGCTGGCCTTGAACTTGCCTCGATAGTGCCGGGCCACCTCGCGGAGAATGAAATCCGACAGGACCACGACGTGATCGCGGTAACAGAGCAGCAGCAGCGATTCGCACAGGCCGTGCGTCGCCACGCCGGCCAGCAGCACGTTGGTGTCGATCACGATCCTCACGAAATCGCCTCAAAAATGTCGTCGTCGGTGATGAATCCCTGGGCCTCGGCGAGCGGCGAGGTCATCTTGCGGATGGCTTTGAGTTGTTCGACGGCGATGTACCGCCGCAGCGAATCCCGCACCAGGTCGCTGGCGGGCCGCCGCTGCTGGCGACTGAGCTGGTCCAGTTGCTTCTTGAGGTCGTCCGGGATGCGAACATTGAGCATGGCCATGGTGTATTGCATTGTAACACGGCCTGAGTTTGGGTCCAAACGGAATGGGACCGAACACTGGAAACGTCATCCACCTCGCTGGCCCACCAGTAATATCTCCACTTCCAACAATCGTTTCCCAAAAACCGCAACCGCCAGTCACGATAGCAGAAGGATGGGCCCGCGATCACGCCCGCTTGAATTCCGTGGCGCAAAAAGCTTCCAGCAGAGTCATGGCCTCCTCGAACGAGTTGGTCATGGCGGGATAGCACCGGCGGCGCCGGACCGTGATCACGCCCCAGGCTTTCATGAACTGCAAAGCCACACGGACCTGGGACAAAGGCAACTGTTCCCACCTGACGATCTCGGCCAGTGTGATGCCCTGACCCTGCATGGGTATTGCCGCGAGGGCTTGGGCGACCGCCGTATACACCCAACTTTCGCATCGGTGCCGACGGCAGCATCCGTTGCGGCCAACGACGATCCGCACCAGATGGCCGTCGACAGTATCAAACAAGACGTTTCGTTTGCGGCGATGCCGTCGCACGGGTTACGCTCCCTTCCTGGCCTGGAACTGGCCGCGATCGACTTTCGTGAAGCGTGCCTTGTCGCCCTTGCCGGCGATCTCGCGGATGATGGCGGCGGCAAGGGTGGCATGCGGCGTCTTGCCCGCGCCCGGCATCCACAGGTTGCGGGCGATGACCTGCTCAAGCATCTGTTTGACCGTCATCGGCTCGTTCGACTCCGCCAGTACGTGGGCGGCTGCGTCGAGAAGGCTGAGCTTTTTGGGGTTTGTTTCGCGGGGTGTCGGGTTGCGTTGGCTTCGTGCCTTGGGTTCCGAGGCGACCTGCTTCTTTCGTCCCGGCTTCATCGGCACGGTAACACCTTCGGCCAGGTTGCCGTTCGTGACGGCCATCACCACCTCGGCCACGCCGCCGTCGCGTCGGACCTCGGCCCGAAGGCGCTGGGCGCTCTTGATCCGCACGGTTTTGCCGGTGGCAAAATTGATCGCGATCCAGCCCCCGCGCGGGTGTTCTCCTTCAATGCGAACCGGCACCACCTTGTCGCTGACCTTGGCCGTGTACGTGTGTCCAATCTGAATGTCGCTCTTCTTCATCGCATGTCTCCTGGTAGGAAGGAAAGTGGAATCTCCGCCGAGGGCGGAGGGTTAGTCGGTGAATCGTTGCAGTTCCCGAAGAACGTCGTGGACCATGCTGTTGGAACCGCGCACGCCATCGCAGCGGCGCTGGATTTCCTGGGCGATGCGGAACAGTTCGTCCTCGCCGATGCTGGGATCGATTTCCCAGGTTTTCCACGTTTGCTCCTCGTTCTGGGGATTGCCCATGATGCAGTCGATGCGGATGGTGGCGCTGTTGCGGGGTCGTTCCATGGCGACGTGGCCGGCGGAGCCTTCGAGTTCGATGCGTCGGGTCTGCATGGTGTGGGTCTCCTGTTCTGGTCGTTAGTTCCAGCGGTTCAGGCCAAGGATGACGGCGGGTTTGTATCCGCATCGACGCGCTGCGTTCTCGATGGCCTTGCGAATGTCGGCGGTGGTGGATCGCGCGTTGTAGATGCGGGCCAGGCGGCCCCAACTGAGGTGGTCGATCCGGCGCTGGCCTTGGCGGTTGCGTGCCAACAGCCACTCCAGGCTGTCAGGGGTCCGGGGGGTCCGGGGGGGCCGG
>JADLAP010000066.1 GCA_020848195.1 Phycisphaeraceae bacterium | reverse complement strand
TGCAACACGCTCTTTTTCAGCTGCGGGCAAACTGCCCGCGCGTCTGATTCTTGGTCATTCGGAGCGCCGCGACGAATTGAACACGGTCTATGATGGAATCGAGGCGGATGCGCCGATGATGATTCTTACTGGACCCTGCCGCCGCGTGGCGGTCGTGGTCGTGGTTCGTCAGGGGGAAGGCGTGACATCCGCAAGCCGACAGGGAGGACTGAACGTGAGCGCACGCAGGGATGCCGGAGGGAAGGCGAAGTGGCTGGGTTTGACGGCGGTGGGGGCGATCGCGGTGCTGGCGGTGATGTGGGGGCCGCTGCACAGTGCCCGCAGCGCGGCGGTGAGCGAGCCGTCGTCGCCGAAATCGCAGATGGGGGACCAGCTTATCCGTCTGTCCAGACAGATGTTAAGCGTATCCGGCACGCCGGCTGCCAGCGAGCTTCAGCGCTGCGGCGTCCTGCTGGACCTGGCGCTGGAGCTGGACCCGCGCAACGCCGATGCCTGGCTGCTGCGCCGCGAACTGGCCCGGCTGATGGACGATCTGAAGGGCGAAGCGCACGCGCTGGCGAAGTACTGCCAGCTTCGGCCCACCGATGACGCCGCCCAGTTGGACCTGATCCTCACCTCCGCCTCGGTGCATCAGACGGTGGAAGAGCGGGCCAGCGCGGTCGAGGGCGTACTGGAGACGCCTGGAGCCAAGCAGCTCAGCGCGCCGCTGCGTTCCCGTCTGGCGTCGTACATCGCCGACGCGGCACGGGAGATGGGTCAACAGGACCGTTTCGGCGCGTGGCTGCGCACGGCGGCGCAACTGGACCCGACAAACAAGCACGCGGCAAAGCTGGTGTACGACCTGGCGGTGGATCGCGGTGCCGAGCCGGGCGCGGTGGGCATGGCGCTGCTGGAGTACATCAAGGCGGCCCCGATCGACGGCCGGGCAAGGCGGCGTCTGGCGGACCTCATGCTGGATCACGCCGCGTATGAGACCGCAGCGGATCAGTACCAGCTCGCCAGCGCCCTCGGCGTCACCGAAGCGCCGGACCAGTTCCTGTACCGCTGGTTCCTCTCCCTGGCAGCGCTGGGACGCAGCGACCAGATGCTCGCCCTGCTGGCGACGCTGCGCGTCGGCGGCGCTGGCGGTCAGGCGGCCGAACTCCCGCTGGACCTCGATGTCCTGCGACTGGCGGTCCTCGTGGACACCGGCCCGACGCAACTGGCCCAGGACGCCTTCCGCCGCATCCGTAACACGTATCAGGCCCGCGTGGACAAGGGCGACATCAGCGCCGCGATGATCCTCGCCTGGCTGACCGCGCTGTACAGTCCGACCCTGGCCCCCGACTTTGAGCAGGCGATCGACGCCCTGAGGCAGAAGGACGCGAACAATCTCGTTGCCCAGCGCATCCACGCCTGGGTGCAGATGCGCAAGGGCAAGACGTCCGACGCCGAGGCGATCTTCCTTCAACTGGTGGAAGGGGATCCCTTCGCGCTGATCGGCCTGTCCCGCTGCGCCGACGCCGGCCAGACGGACATCAAGGCCGGCTACCTCCAGAAAGCCCTGACCATGGCCCCAGCCAATCTCGCGGGCCTGATCGCCGCCTGCGAGCTGCGCAAGATGGGACGCCAGCCCCTGCCCCAGCCGGTGGCCATCGCCCTGACGCAGCGACTGGACCTGATGCCCGCCCTCGTGAAGAATCCGCTGGGCCAGAACGTCGGCGAACGCGCCAGGCCTTGGATCAACGTCAAGATCGACATCGCCGGCGCTTCCTTCGACTATCTCCAGCCGATCCACGCCACGATCACGCTGCAGAACACCAGCGACCTGCCGCTGGCGCTGGACGGCGAAGGCGCAGCCCCGACGCGGGTGATGGTCTACCTGACCCCGTGGCAGAGCGGCGCGGCCAATCTCCAGAACCTGCCCCCGCTGGTCATCGACGCCCGGCGTCAAATCCGCCTCGAACCGATGGGCAGCATGACCATTCCCATCCGCCTGGACCTGGCGGACTTCGGACGGGTGCTGGCGGCCAGCCCGTCGTCGAACATCAACTTCAGCGCCACGGTCGTGCTCAATCCCGTGCCCCAGCCCGCCGGCGGCATGACGGCCGGCCCGCTCGGCGGCATCGACATGGACCAGTTCATCGAACGCAAAGCCATGCGCGCCACCGAAAACAACGTCGACGCCTGGTTGAGCTACATCCAGGCCCCGTCCGATCCGGTGGAACACATGCGCCTGCTGGCTATCCTGCCCCAACTGGCGGCCGCGCTCGACACCGTGCCGGAAAACGCCGCGATCACCCAACGCATCGTCACCGCGATCAACAGCCAGTTCCCGCAGCTTCACGTCCTGGGCCAGGCGTGGCTGCTGGCGACCATGCCCACGGATGCCGCCCTGCTCGCCAGGCTCGCGCCGGTGCAGGACCTCGCCCAGCGCAGCGACGATCCGCTGGTCCGGATTCTCTATCTGGCGCGGTTCGTCAAGGACGCAAAAGACCCGGCCGTCGCCGCGGCGCTGCGGCATCAGGACCCGCTGATCGCCGGCTTCGCCCGGACGATGCAGTGATGTCGTGATGCGACGATGATCGCGGACGCGACAAGTCGCGGCGCTACAATTGCGCCGCCTTCTTGAGATGCGGATCGATCGCGTCGCGCAGCGCTTCGCCGACGAGGTTGTAGGCGGAAACCGTGAGGAAAATCGCCAGACCCGGGTAGAAGCCAACCCACCAGTAGAACGTCCCCGTCACGCGAGCCTGGTTGAGAATCTGACCCCAGCTTGGCTCTTCGATCAGTCCCAGGCCCAGGAAGCTCAGGGTGCTTTCAAACAGGATCGCGCTGGCGACACCAAAGCTGGCGGTCACCAGCGCCGGCGCGATGCCGTTGGGCAGCATATGGCGGAAAAGGATCGACCGCAGAGGCAGACCGCACGCGCGGGCCGCCTGCACGAAATCCTGCTGCCTCAGTCGTAGAAACTCGGCCCGGATGAACACGGCGTAGCCTTCCCAGCTCGTCAGTCCGATCACCGTCATCATCAGCAGCAGGCTTCGGCCGTAGAACGCGACAATGGCGATCAGAAGGTAAATGGTGGGAATGGCGCTGAAGATTTCGACCACACGCATGCCCAGCAGATCGACCCAGCCGGAGAAATAGCCCATGACGCCCCCGACGATGACGCCTATGACCAGGGCGATGCCGGTGGCGATAAAGCCGATGGTCAGGGCGATGCGGGCGGCATGGATCATGCGACTGGCCAAATCCTCTCCGCCGGCGGTGGTGCCGCAGAGATGCAGACGGGTGTCGCGCGGCGTCAGGGCCAGTTGCACCAGTTCGCGTGAAGGCATGCCGCGATCGAAGTCGCATGAGGCCGGCATATCTTTGCTGCCCACGCCATCCATCACGCGCTGCACCAGCGCCGCCGCCTGGGGATTCTTCTCCGCGTCCGGCGTGTCCCACTGAGGCATGGCGCTGCGCAGCGCGTCCCACACCCTGTCCCGCGTGGCGCTGCGAATTTCCTCGTCCGTCGGATGCCAGCCGGGCGAAAGCAGCCGCGGGTCGATCGCCGCGTCCGTCAACCGGTCCGTCGGCGAAAACGGAATCACCGTGAACAGCGCGAACTGAACCTTCCCCGCCGCCGCCGCTTCGCGGTACTGCGAATAGACCACGAGCATCGGCGGATGCACCAGCCGCCATGACATCAGGGCGATCACCACCGTTGCCGCGACCCATAACCACCATCTTCGGCGAAAGGTCCATGACTGAACCAGCAGCAGCATCGCGGCAACCAGCGTTGACAGCAGCAGCGTCACATCCACCGCCGTCAGGTGCTTGAGCATCGGGCTGGACCATGTGCCGTCCATCTTGAGCAGAATGGGATGGCTCGACGCGATCAGCGGCGCGAAGATGGCCAGGAATGCCAGCAGCACGATCCACGACAGGCCGACTTTCGCCCCGGCTCGGCCCAGCAGCGCGAACAACACCTGTGCCGCATAACTGCGCGGCGGAGCAGGATCGGTGAAATCCACCCGGATTCCGCGGCCTGCGATGGAACTCGTCTGTGCACTCATCGGCGGCTCCATCACTCGTAACTGACTCGTGGATCGGCCATGGCGTACAACAGGTCGCGCAACAGTTCGCTGCCAAGCCCCAGCAGGCCGCCCAGCAGCGTCGTGCCCATCACCAGTTCGCGGTCTTTCATGAAGGCCGCGTCGACGCCGAGCTTGCCCATGCCCTGGATGCTGAAAATGTTCTCGACGATCAACGCGCCGGCGAACAGGCTGGGCAGAATCGCCGCCACCACGGTGATCAGCGGCAGCAGACTGTTGCGGAACACATGCCGGTACAGCACATCGTTTTCGCTCACGCCCTTGGCCCGCGCGGTGCGGACATAGTCGGCCCGGATGTTCTCCAGCAGCGATCCGCGCGTCAGCTTCGACAGCACGGCGAATCCGCCATAGCTCATGCAGAACACCGGCAGCACCAGGTGCCAGGTCATGTCCAGCAACCAGCCGCGGCTGAATCCGTCGGCCGTCATCCGCGGCAGAAACGCCATGCTCTCCGCCTCCACGTCGTGCAGCCCGGCGGTGGGAAACAGATGGATGTACTGCTTGCTGGCGAGAAAGCCGATGAGCATGACGCCCGTCCACATGACGGGAATGGACCAGAGTCCGAGCATCACCACGCCGGAACCGACGTCGAGGAACTGGCCCCTGCGGCGTGCGGCGTGAATGCCGGCGAAAATAGCGATGCCGTAAATGATGGGGATGGTCAGGGCGTTGAGCAGCAGGGTGATGGGCACGGACTCGGCGAGCAACTGCCCCACGGGCCGGCCGCGCAGACTCGTGCCCAGGTCGGGCCATTTGAGCGTCGGACGGAGATACAACACCCGGCTTCGCCCGGAAAGTTCCTGTTCCACCAGGTCCAGCATCAGACCCGCCGCCTTGCGGCGATCCATCGCCTGCGTCGCGGCCTGGATCGCATGCTGCGGCGTGGTGAGAAGCTTCCATTGTTCCGGTTCGTTCAGGCCCAGGATGCGGCAAAGTTCGGGAAAACCCCACCTCGGATCGGCTGTCATCCGCGCCAGGCGATGTGCCGCCTGTTCCGGCTCGATGTCTTCGTAGCTTGCCAGAGTCAGCGCGGTTTCCAGCGCCTGCCTGGGTCGGTTGATCGCAATAAGCATTTCCTCCGATGCGATCACTTTCGCCGCCATCGCTTTCTGCTCATCCGTGAACGACCGTTTGTCCGACGTGACAAACCCGATCGGCGATACCTGGTTGAGCCACCGGCCGAACTGCGCGATCACAGGTCGATCCAATCCATACCGGCGGTTGAAATAGTCCCGGATCCGTCGCGCGTCCTGCCCCTGCGTCTGCGACCCCAGATCATTGAGCACCGTCCCCCCGAATCCGCCCGGCGCCAGGGCCATCACGAAAAACACCACCGCCGTCACGCCCAACAGCGTCGGAACCATCAACATCAGTCGCCGGAGGATGTACGTGCCCATGCTGTTTTTAGCCGCAGATGAACGCAGATAAACGCAGATGACTACAAAGACGCAAATTGAATTCAATTCAAAATCATGTTTTTGAGTTTGGTCTTATCTGAGTCCATCTGCGTCCATCTGCGGCTAATCATCTTCCCCATTTCTGCAGCGCCCGCGGGACGTACCACTCCTCGCGGGAGTTCAGGCCCAGTTTCAGTTGCTGCACGTTGTGCATCCGTTTGTCCACGAAGATCACCGCCTTGCTCGTCCACAGGAACGTGTACGGCTGATCCTCATGCAGAATGCGATGCACCGCGTGCCACAGTTCCATGCGTTTGTCGGTGTTCATCTCCACGCGGGCTTTATCGATCAGCTTGTCGAGTTCGGGATTGCGGTAGGCAATGTAGTTGTCGCCTCCGTCGCCGATCTGACTGGAGTGGAAAATCTGGAAGGGATCGTTTTCCACGCCGCTGGTCCAGCCCAGCGTCATGGCGTCGAAATCCCGCTGGTCGATGCGCTGGAGCATGATGGTCCATTCCAGTGGATCAGGTTCAAGCATGATGCCGGCCCGCGCGTAGCTGTCCTTGAGGGCGAACGCCATCTGCTGATAGTTGGTGCTGCTGGAGGGATAGATCAGTTTGAACCTGAAGGGCGTGCCGTCGGAACTTTCGATGACGCCGTCGCCGTCGCGGTCCTCGTAGCCCGCCTCCTTGAGCAGCTTTTTCGCGGCGTCCGGGTCAAAGGGCCTGGGCTGGATGTTCGGGTCCGACTGGGGACTGAGCCGATGGAACGGCCCCGAGGACACGGTGGCCAGACCCACCATGAGCTGACGGCACATCGCGGCGCGGTCGGTCAGCATCGTCATCGCCCGACGGACCCTCGCGTCGACAAAGAACGTCGGCTTGCCGTTGCGCATCTGATTCCATGCCACGTAGCGGTAGCCTCCGGCGACGCTTTCGTATTCGTGCAGGTCTTTCTCCGCGCGGAGCTGGGCGTCGTTTTTCAGCTTGACGTACTGGTCGGGTTGCGGGTTGTAGACGTCGATTTCGCCGTTGCGGAAGGCCACGAGCCGCGCGGTTTCATCGGTGATTTCGCGATAGACAATGCGGTCGAAGGCGGGTGCGGCGCCCCAGTATTTGTCGTTGCGGACCAGTTCGATCCGACCGGAGCCGGGACGCCACTCCTTCGGGTCCATCGAGAGCTTGTAGGGCCCCGAACCGAACAACAGGCCCGGCGAGTCGTTGAACTTGTCCTCGGTGAACTGGCTGTAGTACCGGGCGGAAAAAATGCTCATGCCGCCCGCCAGTTCAAATCCCTGGAAATATGGCTCTTTCAGCTTGAACGTCACGTGATAGTCGTCCGATGCCTCGACGCTGGCGAGCTTGTCGTAGTAGGCCCGGTCGCGCGGAGCGGCGACTTTCGGGTTCATGATCCAGTGATACGTGAACTCCACGTCCCGGGCATTGAGCGGCGAACCGTCGGAAAACCGCACGTCGTCCCGCAGCGTGAAGGTCATCACCAGCCCGTCGTCGCTGATCGTCCACGACTTGGCGATCAGCGGTTTCCATTCCAACGTTTCGGGATCGCGCGAGGCCAGGGATTCCTGAACGTAGCCCTGAATGAGCGAGCCATACGCGTCGGTCGACACCAGCGGCGTCAGCTTGCCCACCGCGGCGCCGAAGGCGTCGACGTACCAATCCCCGGCGGAAAAATCGGCATTCTTCCGCGGAGCAAAGATGCGCGCGAAAGCCTCCTGATACGCCTGATCCTTGCTGATGCCTTCCGGCGCGGCGGGCTGAGTCTGCGCGGCGGCCATCTGTTCCCGCAATTGCCTGAGCTGTTCAGCCAGGTCTGCGCTTGCATGTCCCTTGCCGTCCGACAGCAGTTGGCTCAGATGCTTCAACTCGGTCGCCTGATCTTTCTGCGTCGCCTGGATCTGCTGCAACTGGTCCCACTGCCGGTCGTACTGCTTCATCGCCAGCCAGACGCTCACCAGCAGCGCGACGATCAACATCAGCAGCACGAAGTCCTTGAATCCGAAGCGTTGGTCCATGGTG
>JADLAP010000065.1 GCA_020848195.1 Phycisphaeraceae bacterium | reverse complement strand
GCGGATTACGACGTGATCGCCACGCCGAACCTCAACGGCGACTACATCTCCGACGCCCTGGCTGCGCAAGTCGGAGGCATCGGCATCGCGCCCGGTGGCAACATCAACTACGACACCGGCCACGCCATCTTCGAAGCCACCCACGGCACCGCGCCGAAGTACGCCGGCCAGGATAAGGTCAACCCAGGCTCCGTCATCCTCTCCGGCGAAATGATGTTCCGCTACCTCGGCTGGCACGAGGCGGCCGACCTCATCATCAAGGGCATGGAAGGCGCGATCACCGCGAAATCCGTCACCTACGACTTCGCCCGCCAGATGGAAGGCGCCACGGAAATCCCCTGCAGCGCCTTCGCCGACGCGATGATCCAGCACATGGGCTGATGTTCGCCGGAGCATCCCCGCGTCAAACGCTGTTTTTCGCTATCACATGAGGACATGCCATGTCACATCCCACGCAATTCGACAACGTCACCGTCGTCTGCAAGGCCAACGTCTACTTCGATGGCAAGGTCGTCAGCCACACCGTGCTGATGGCCGACGGATCGAAGAAAACGGTCGGGCTGATCTATCCCGGCACGTACACGTTCAACACCGACGCGGCGGAGGAGATGGCGATCACCGCCGGCCAGTGCAAGGTGAAGCTCGCGGGCCAGGACAAGATGACGGGCTACGGCGAGACCACCGCCTTCCGCGTACCGGCGAAAAGCTCCTTTGAAATCAGCGTGGAATCGGGCATCTGCCAGTACATCTGCTCGTTCGTGAAATAAGCGATGCCCAGGCTGGTGCAGCGTCAGTTTTGAATCCCTGGATATAGGCGTTTCAACCTGGTCCTGGCGTCGGCGGTGGTGAGCTGCCAGCCGACGCCCTTCTGGTGGCCGTGTCGTAGCGATCCGGCTCGCCCGGCATCGGTGGCAACGGCTGGCGGGTTTCGGCCACCCGTTGCTTGCTCGTCTCATCCATGCACACCACCGGACCATCCGGGCCTCCGGCCGCTTTCAACAGCACTTGGGCCCGCATCCGCTTCTTTGGCTGCCAGCACTTTCTTGCTCAGCAACGCGCTCAACTGCTTCCGTTCCTCGTTGCTCAACCGCACGATGTACCGCTTCGACATGGCCGTCTCCGTCCTTGAAGCCTCGGGCGTATCCGTACGCCCTTGTTCAAGAGGTCGGCCCAATGGGCTTCTCCCAAATTTCAAGACTGATGATGCACTACTGTGCGTGGACATGGCGGCTGCGCCGGGCAGTCCCGCTCTGTTTCCTGAGGACGAATTCCCCGCTGCAGTCGGTTTGCCCGTCTCCGGTGAAAACGACTCTGAGGTAATAGAGGGAATGCGGCTTGAAGTTGGACACGGTGATCCGATAGACCTGGCCGCCGGGACGGAGGGGGCTTAACGGAACTGGCGCATACCCGTCCTCATACCAGAACACGGCCATGGTGGCGGCGTCCTGCCCGGCGGTCAAACGGAACGTAATCTCATAGCTGCCGCTTTCCCTCACGAGGTCGTTGACGAGCCACTCTTTCTTGCGGCTTACAAGACGGGGGATATCCCATGCCCGCGTCATTGCCCCCGGCTTGGGAGGTGCCGTCGGGTCCGGGCTGGCGTACTGGACGCCGAGGCTGGCCAGGCGTGGGTAATGGCGCTGGAGCCGGGGGGCGAAGTGGCTCCAGCGACACTGCGATTTTGCAGTCCAGCCTTGTTCCGCCATGGCCAGCAGACGCGGGTAGAGCATTCGCTCGACCTCTTCCTGGGGACAAGCCCACAGGCACACGTGCGGCCCAAGCATGTGGCGGCTTTGGCTTTCGCTCAGCTCTTGCGGAACGGGTTCAAAATCATAGACCCGGCGCAGCATCGCCGCCCCGTCGCCATAGTCGAAGTAGAGATGGCTGGCGGAGGCGGCAATGGCGTCGTGCCCGGCGCGAGCCGCCTCGACGACGGGGTTTACCCGGGTGTATACGTTTTGCATCCAATCATGAAGCCCCTGGTAATGCCATTGCATCACCACGCTGTTGTCCGGGAAATCCCCGCGCCAAGCCAGGTCGTCCCACAGGATCGGGGTCCGGCCCCTGGCGACGACGCTTTGGGCGACCCGGCGCATCATCCGGCGGTAAAGCAGATATTTCTTCGGGCTGCCCTGGCAACGGCGGAACAGAGCCTGGAGCTTGGAGGTGTCCTCCGTTTCGAGGCGTTCCTGCTGAATTTTCCGCTGGCAGTCGGGGCACTTGTCCCAGGCGTCGCCGAAATACTCGTCGCCGCCGACATGGATGAAGGGGGACGTGAAGAGGTCGGCGACTTCGGCGATCACGTGGTCGATGAAAGCATACGTTGCCTCGTTTCCGGGGCAATACTCCTTGGGCCCAGGGCCGTCGGCCCGGCCGGGGTGGTTGGCGCAGAGCAGTTCCGGATAGGCGGTCAAGGTGGCGTCGGCATGGGCGGGGAATTCGATCTCCGGGATGACCATCACCTGCCGGGCGGCGGCGTATTTGACAATGTCGCGGATGTCTTGTTGGGTGTAGCAGGCCGCCGGGGTCAGCCGCGGGTAGCGCTTGATTTTCAGCGTCCATGCCTGGCTGTCGGTCAGATGCAGGTGCAGGCGATTCAACTTGTACTCAGCCATCAAGTCGATCTGGCGCAGGATGAAGGCCTTGGGCAGGAAATGCCGCGCCGGGTCCAGCATCAGGCCGCGCCAGGGGAACCGGGGCTGGTCGCGGATCATCCCGCAAGGCAGCATCCAAGCGTGCGGTACGGCGGCTTTCCCGCTCAAAATCTCTCCCGGCAGCAGTTGGCGCAGGGTCTGACATGCGTAGAACAACCCCGCGGGGCGATGTGCCTGGAGCCGGACGGCGCCCGGAGTGATGGACAACTCATAGCCCTCGTCCCCGAGGCCTGACAGGCCGGAGAGGAGGCGCAGCTCAAGGAGGCCCGTTTGACGTGGCGCCGTGCCGGTCTGGACGCAGAGGCGGGAACCGATGACGGGCGCCAGCGCTTCAGCAAGATAGGCGGCGATACCTTCGGCCAGGGGATCGGTGACGATGATGGCGGTGGCGTCAAGCGCGAAGGTTCCCGGGCGGCGGCGCGTCTGGGACGGGCGAGGGATGAGCGTGTGTCCCAGCCCAGCTTGGGCTTCGGGTTTGTGAATGGTCTTTGGTGTCGGCATGGGTGCTGTATGTTTCATGATTCGACGCACAACGGGTAGAAAATTTGATTCCACGCGGGCCGGCGTCAGGGGGTTCGCAAGGCAAACACATAGGGATCATGAGGCGTACGGGGTGAAATGACGAATGTCCAAATCCGTATGACGAAACGCCGTCAAACCGGTCTTTTCATTCGTCATTCTGATTTGGACCTTCGGTCATTGGGTTCCGGGGTTCCGGGGTTCCGGCAAGCCTTGAAGGGGCAAATGCGTTCGCCCTGAGGATGTAGGGCGTGTCTTCGCGGCCATCATAGCCAGGGCCTCCAGCTTGGCGTGAGGCGTGTGATGAATGTCAATGTCTGTACCAAGATAGATGGATAATTGTCGCTGAAGAATGGCAAAAACTGCAATATGCATATCAATTTCTGGGAGAACTCAGGAGTCCACTCAGAACTCAAGGGTCAACGCTTGACAATTGATTCCGCTGAAAAAGTCCGGCTTCGTATGATCTCAGTCAGACTCCGGGGAGTCGTCGATTCGGACATTTCGTTGTTCCCGGGGGCGATGGGTCGCGTGAGTGCCGGCCTGCCAATGGATTGTTCAGTTTGACATTTGCCGGGTCCTCCTCGAATCGGTCTGTCCCTGACATCACTTTCAGGATCGATGGCCTTTCAACCTCCCGTGACCGCAACGATGGCGCCGCTTGAGCGCAGCCCTTGTCTGACTTCCCAGGTGATTCGACGGTAGAGGCGGCGGAGGTTGCAGGCTTCGCCCGGTGCTATGGACCGACCCAAGCCCGCGGATGACTCGTCCCCCGGGGGCGGGTCTTCCGCGGGGCCTTCGAACGGCGAAATGGAGATGCGTATAAGGAACAGCGTCCGGCGTCCGGCTCGGACAGGGCGCAAGGATAACCTTCAGCTTTCCATGATCTGCTCCACATCGCCGAACGGTTCAAGCCTGGAACTTGTGCATGGCGTACAATCGTATGTATGATTGCATATCAAGGGATGTTGCCATTGCCATCAGTCCTTGGAAACTGTACGGAGCGGACGATGATGACGAATCGAGAACGGTTGTTGGCCATCTTTCAGAAGCGGAGGCCGGATGTCATCCCGTTCGTGCCGGACCTGACGTATTACTATGGCGTGCTGGTGCCGGACCTCGGCTACCAGTACACGGGGCGCAGGACGGGGGACGCGACGTCCGCCGAGAACGCCGCGGCGCAAAGGTTCATCGAGTTCCATCTCGACCACCACTGCATTCCCTACTACCAGTATCAGGTCAACGCGTTCCAATCCGAGTCCGTCAACGGACTGGTGGTCGAGGAAACATCGGAGGGCGACCGGCAAATCTGCCGCTACACGGTCGCAGGACGCTCGCTGGTCAAGATCAGCGAGTACAACGCGATCAGCCACTCGAGCGCCCCGATCCAGTACCCGGTCCAGACGTCCGCCGATCTGGAACTGCTTCTCGAAATCATTTTGCGTACGGCCTGCGTGGACACCACCGACCGCTGGGACCAGATGGATGCGTTGTTTGGCGGTCAGGGCTATCCGATCTGCGCCGCGCCGCGTTCGCCGTTGCCGGCGTTGTTGACGGACTGGGTTGGGATCGAAAACACCGTGCTGCTGTTGCAGGATGAACCGGCGTTGTGCCGGGACGTGCTGACCGCCATCGACCGGGCCAATGACCGTGCGTATGAAATCCTGTGTCGGTGCCGCGCGCCGCTGATCCATCTCTGCGACAATCTGTCGTCGTGCGTGATTGCCGGATGCTGGGATGACTGGTCGGCCGACTACTATCGCCGGCGTGTGCGCCAGTTGCATGCCGCCGGCAAGTGGTGCGTGACGCATCTCGACGGCACGCTCCGCGGCATGATCGCACGCCTGGGGCAATCCGGCGTGGACGGGATCGAATCCATCACTCCCGCCCCGGTCGGCGATCTGACGCTGGAGGAAGTGGACCGCCAGTTGGCAGGTCACGACACGATCATGTGGGGCGGCGTGCCCGGGGCAATGTTCTGCCCACCGTTCAACTGGGACGCGATCCGCCGCCAACTGGACCTGCTGATCGCCCTGGCCCGTCAGGGCCGGCGGGTGATCGCGGCCAGTGCCGATCAAGTTCCGCCGGACGGCGATATCCAACTGGTGCGTCGAATCGGGGAGTATCTGGAATCGCAGGGGCATCCATGATCCAATCGGCATCATGGATTGTCCGGATCGTGACCACCAGCTTGCCCTGACTGCTCGCCGAACTCACAGACATCCTGCTTGCCGCAGAGGTGGACGACACCGAGCATCGCACTGTCGAGATGCTTTCGATCCGTTGAAAGGCAAAAGGGACAAGTACATTTTCCCTTGCATTTTCCCTTGGCGGCTTTGGACGCGTCGCCCCGGTTTATTCACCGGTATTCAGGGTTTTTCATTGCGTTTTGCCCGCACGCCGAAGCTGCATGCGATGAAGCGTTCCTGGGCTTCGCTTGGCCGATTGACGTACTTGATCCCGCCCTGTTCGTCGTCGATGACCATGGTGGTGGAGCCGCCGCCGTCGAGGTTGATGGCGTCGTGCGCGCCGCATCGGGCGATCCACCTGGCGGTTTCCTGCGTGGTGGCGCCGAGGCTGTAGCCGAACTGCCGGCCGTCGATGACCATGAGAATCAGATGCCGCTTGTCTTCGGACAGGCCAACCGCCGTGCGGGGATGACGCCGGCCGCCGACTTCGCCGCGGGTGCGGCTGCTTTGCAGGATCAGCTTGCCGGCGACGGCGGTGTAGGCTTTCCCGATCGCTTCGTCATCTTCCTTCGTGATGCGGGCCTGGTTGTCTTCCGTGATCATCAGGACATCGCGGCAGGCGGAGTCGTGGCCTTTGGAAACCATGACGCCTTCGGAGACGGCGATGCCGAGGACTTCCTTGTCCTGTCCTGGAATGCGGTCGCAGCAGGGGGTGAAGAAGCTGGCGTTGATGGCCGCCTGGAGATGATGTTCGAGGAGGAATTGGGAGACGGTCTGGCCGCCGGTCTCGCCATCGCCGTCGGGCTTGCCAGGCGTGACCATGAAGGAAATCCCTTCGGCTTTCAGGTCGATTTTCAGGGCGAAAATGCGTTGCGGCGCGCCGTCGTCCGTGGTGGCGGTCACCGCGGCCAGTTCGATGCCGGCGAACAGAGGCTGATACGGGATCGCCGGTTCGTCGGCGGCGAGCGCGGATTTCGCAAGGAAAGTCAACAGGGCGATGAATGCGGGCAGGATGAAATCAATCATACGGCGCATGATTCGGTAATATCCCTTGTTATGGCCGGACGGATGATAAAATACGACGGAACGCTGAGGACAGGCACATGGTAGCCGAACAAACCATTCGGGAATACGTCGGCCGTCTGGTGGAACGATTTCACCCGAAGCAGGTCGTGTTGTTCGGCTCGTATGCCCTGGGAACCGCGACTTCAGATTCCGATGTGGATCTGCTGGTCGTGATGCCTGATGGCGGCGACCCGCCCGCGGTTGCGGGCCGTATCCGGGCGACGCTGCCCCGATCCTTTCCCCTGGATCTGATCGTTCGTGATCCTGATGTGTTGAGCAGCCGGATCGAGCGAAAGGACTGGTTTTTGCGCGAGATTCTCGAACAAGGCGTGATTCTGCATGAAGCCACTGACCGCTGAATGGTTAGCCAAGGCGGAAGCGGATTTCCGGCACGCCAACCTGGTGCTGCAGGCGAATCCTCCAGGCCATGATCTGGCATGTTTCCTTGCCCAGCAGTGCGCGGAGAAATACATCAAGGCATGTCTGCAGGAACAGGATTGTCCCGTTCCGCGAACGCATGATCTGGCGATTCTGGCCGAGCGGCTTCAACCAACGGTGGAAGAACTCGATTCACTGCGCGTAGACCTGGAGCAGTTGTCCGCGTGGGCAGTCGAGAGCAGGTATCCCGGCTTTTTCGCCAAACCGGAACATGCGGAAGCCGCCATGAAGGTCGTGACGCAAGTCAGGAGCGTTTGTCGGCGCGTGTTGAGGCTGGGCGCATCGTGATGAGCGATGGCTCCGTATCCCTCGGAATCTGGTATCTCACAAACGGAACCTGGCTATTTACACTTCGCTGACGCACTTGTCGTAGAAGCTGACGAAGTCGTCCTTGTCGGGGCCTGTGGAGGCGCGGACGGCCATGGCGGCGCGCGGGTGCTGGTTGAGCAGGCCGGAGATGTTGTAGGGAACCACGGGGCCCCATTCCATCTTTTCCCGCAGCTTGAGCATGTGGTCCTGGAGCAGCTTGTAGATCGGCCGGATGCGGAACTTGGGATTGCGCAGGAAGCCGATGAGCAGTTCCATGTTGCAATTGCCCGCGCCGCGGCCGAGGCCCATCATCGTCGCGTCCACGCGGTTGCAGCCGAGGATGATCGCCTCGATCGTGTTGGCGAACGCCAGTTGCTGGTTGTTGTGCGCGTGGATACCGACTTCCTTGCCCGTGCCCTTGAGCGCTGACTGGTAGAGCTTCACGAGGTAGTCCACCTGTTCGCGGTAGAGCGCGCCGAAGCTGTCGACCACGACCACCACGCTCGCCGGCGTCGTGGCGAGCACTTCCAGAGCCTGCTGAAGGTCCGGCTCCTGCACGATGGAAATCGCCATGATGTTGCACCAGACCTCGTAGCCTTTCTCATGGGCGTCGTGGATCATGTCCACAGCCATGGGAATCTGGTTCACATAGGTCGCCACGCGGACGACGTCGATGACGCTCTGCTCCTTGGGCAGGATGTCGGTTTCGTAGTCGCATTTGCCGGCGTCGGCCATGACCGCCAAACGCAAGCTGGTCTTGTTGTCGCCGACGATCTTGCGGATGCTTTCCTCGTCGCTGAACTTGAACGGGCCGAACTTTTTCGGGTCGGCCTGCTTCCTGGACATCTTGTAGCCGATCTCCATCATGTCCAGGCCGGCTTCGACGCAGGTTTCATAGACCGCCTTGACCACATCATTGTCGAACTGGTGATTGTTCATCAGTCCGCCGTCGCGGATGGTGCAGTCGAGGACTTTGAGTTCCGGGCGGTAGGTGATCCAGGGCGCGCGGTCGGTCATGTCGGAGTCTCCAGGGGATGAATCGTCAGGGGATGATCGTAGCCGGCGGGCCGGGTGTCAATGCCGGGGCAGGCGATTGACCGGCAAGCCGTCGCTGGTACGATGACGTGTAACTACCCGATACGGGAAATTCACTAAGGACAATCCCATGCGCACGTTCAACGGCCATTATGATGGCGAGCATTTGAATCATGTCGCGTTTCCCCTGGGCGGCATCGGGGCGGGGATGGTCTGCCTCGACGGCATAGGATCGCTTTCGCATGTGTCGGTGCATCATCGGCCGGACGTGTTCCACCGGCCAATGATGTTCGCGGCGCTCAAGATCAAGGGCGGAGGGACGGCAAGAGTTCTGGAAGGGCCGGTGCCGATGTGCAAAGCCTTCGGCCATTCGGGCAGCGGCATGGGACACAGCGAAACCTGCTGGGGATTGCCGCGATTTGCCGAGGCATCCTTTCAGACCAGGTTCCCGTTCGGGCACGTCAGTCTGCGGGACAAGGCCATGCCCGTGCGGGTGGAGATTGCCGGGTGGAGTCCGTTCATCCCCGGCCATGCGGATGATTCCAGCCTGCCGGTCTGCGCGCTGGAGTACCGATTCATCAACCGCACGAACAAGCCCGTGCGCGGCGTCTTCTCGTTCCATGCCAGGAATTTCATGCAGGAGCAGAGCGGCACGATCGGCGAAGTTCGTCCATTGGCTGGCGGATTTTTACTTTCGGCGAAGCGGAAAAGCTTGTCCTCGGCGGACGCGGCGATGTCGCCGTTTGTCGTGATGAACTGGAAAGTCAGTGGGAGTCACGAGCCGATCACGGTCGCGGCCTGGCAGGCTCCGTCCGAGCGCGCGGGTTGGAAGGATTATGCCAACATGGCGGGGCCGGGTTATGTGCCGATCGGTTCGCAGGTGCCTTCCAATACCTGCACAAGCCTGGCTGCGACGACTTTTCAGGTCACGCAAGCCGGGCGCTACAGCATTCTGCTCGGCCACGACGGCGGCGCGAGACTGTTTGTCGATGGACGGGAAGTGGCCCAGGAACTGGAAACGATCAATCCCGCGCTGATGGAACGCACGCGGGTGGAGCTGGAATTGACGGCGGGGGAACATGAACTGTTCATCATCCAGGACCGTGCGGGCGGCCGGGGACAGGGCATATGGCTGCGGTTCGGTTGGCCGGCCAGTCGGTCGTCGGCATCGGAGCCGACGTGGCCCACGGCGGGTTACAAGGTGGAAACGACAACGAAAGATCCCCTCGGCGAATTTGCCGCATGGACGGACGCGCCCGGTGCGGTCAACGACGTGGCGTGGTATCGCACCGGCGGGTTCGATCCGCTGACGATGTTGTGGCGACGCGTGGAGAGTGGCAAGGTCGAAGCCCGCGCGTTGCCGGACCACAAACAATCGTCGCCGGGCGGCAGTCTCTACGTTCCGGTGAATATCAAGGCCAAGGGGCAGACGACGATTCGTCTGATGCTCGCATGGCATGTGCCGACCAGCGCGATCACGACCGGCCAAGACCAGCTTGCTTCATCCAGCGGCAATTGCGGGGCGGGCTGTGGCTGTTCGAAGACGCCGGCGACGTACCAGCCGTGGTACGCGACGAAGTTTTCGAACATGGACGGCGTGGTCCGCTACTGGAACGCCGAATATGCGAGGCTTCATCGGGCTTCGACAAAGTGGTCCGACTGTTTCCATGACACGACATTACCCGCGGAAGTGGTGGAGGCGGTGGCGGCGAATCTGACCATTCTCAAATCGCCGACGTGTCTGCGACAGCATGATGGCCGGTTCTGGGCGTGGGAAGGCTGTTGCGACACCGGCGGCTGCTGCTCGGGTACCTGCACGCATGTGTGGAACTACGCCCAGGCGATGCCGCATCTGTTTCCCGATCTCGAACGAACGTTGCGGGAGACGGAGCACCGGGAAAGTCAGGATGAGAAGGGGCATCAGATGTTTCGCGCCAATCTGCCGATTCGGCCGGTGGAACACAACTTCCACGCCGCGGCGGACGGCCAGCTTGGCGGCGTGGTCAAGGTCTACCGCGAATGGCGGATCAGCGGCGACACGACATGGATGGCGGGACTCTGGCCGCAGGTCCGCAAGAGCCTGGATTACTGCATTTCCACATGGGATCCGAATCGAGAGGGGCTGCTCATTCGGCCACACCACAACACGTATGACATTGAATTCTGGGGACCGGACGGCATGTGCGGCAGTTTCTACATGGCGGCGTTGAAGGCAGCGGTGGAGATGGGCCGCGAGCTGGGCGACGATGTGCATGCTTATGCCGAACTGTACGATCACGGCGTCAAGGAAATGAAAAAACGCCTGTGGACTGGCCAGTATTTCTTCCAGGAAGTCCGGCGCGACGCGGTCGAACCGTCGGAGCAGATCCGCAGCAGCATCGTGGAGGAGAGGGAACTGATCGACGCGGAAGGACCCAAGTACCAGTACGGCACGGGATGTCTTTCCGACGGCGTGCTGGGTGACTGGCTCGCCAGAGTCAGCGGCCTCGGCGGCGTGCTGGATGACCGCATGATCGCCAGCCATCTGGACAGCGTGTTCAAGCACAACTTCCAGGAAAATCTGCACGATCACGCCAATTGCCAGCGGCCGAGCTATGCGCTTGGCGAGGAAGGCGGTCTGCTGCTGTGTTCCTGGCCGCGAGGCGGCAAGCCTTCCCTGCCGTTCATCTACAGCAATGAGGTGTGGACCGGCATTGAGTATCAGGCGGCCTCGCACATGATCATGATGGGGCGCGTGGATGAAGGGCTGGCGGTCGTCCGCGCCGTGCGAAATCGCTACGACGGCAGGTATCGCAATCCGTTCAACGAGTACGAGTGCGGCCACTGGTACGCCCGCGCCATGTCGTCATACGGCCTGATCCAGGCGTTCAGCGGCGCGCGGTATGACGCGGTGACCAGGACGCTGCACCTGACGCCCGCGGTAGCCGGCGACTTCCGCGCGTTCCTCGCCACCGCCACGGGCTACGCCACCGTCGGCGTCCGCAAGGGCAAGCCGTTCCTCAAGGTGGCGCAGGGAACCATCGCCATCGACCGGATCGACTACATTCCGGCGAAGGCGGGTGCGGGAAAAACCGCGACGAAAACAGCGAAAAAGCCCGCGAAACGGTCGCGCTAAACATGCGGTCAATCCCGCGGCGTCTGTCGCAGATCGCTGATGTGCAGGTCCACGGTTTCCCGGCCCTGCCATTTGTCGATCCTGGCTGCGACCACGAGATCGAGCGTGTCGCCGGCGGCGATGCGCGGCGCGAGATGGCCGAGGCGGAACCCCACCGCCCGGCCGTGCGTCGAGGCGTGGCGCAGCGTCAGGTTCAGATGCTGGCTCTGCGAGCCGGTGCGCGTCGGCGGATGCGTCACCGTCGCGCCGCGGACGCAGAGCATCGGCGACGGATTGTCCCGACCATAGGGGGCCAGGCGATGGATGTGTTTGAGCATCGGCAGCGTCAGATCGGAAAGCGTGCAGTCGGCGTCGATGTCCACGACGGGCTGAAGATCCTCCACGGTAAGCAGTTCATTGACGCGCGTCACGATGGCGTCGCGGAAGGCGTCGAGGTTGGATGAAGGCAGTTTCATGCCGGCCGCCATGGCGTGACCGCCGAAGCTGGTCAGCAGTTGGCTGCAGGTTTCGAGCACTTCATGGATGGGGATGCCTTCGACGCTGCGGGCCGAGCCGTGCGCCAGGCCGTTGTCGATGTTCAGCAGCAGCGTGGGCCGGCGGTAGAGATCGACCAGCCGGCTGGCGACGATGCCGACGACGCCGGGATGCCAGCCTTCGCGGGCCAGCACGATGGCGCGGACGTGCGGCTGGTCCATGCCGAGTTCCAGCACGAGCTGTTTGGCTTCATCGAGCATGACGCGTTCGGTTTCGCGGCGATGCTGATTGGCGCTGTTGAGTTTGCCGGCGATGTCGGCCGCCTGCTCGGCGGTGGCGTCGGTGAGCAGGGTGACGGCTTCGCGGGCGTGACCCATGCGACCGCAGGCGTTGAGGCGCGGACCACGGACGAAGCCGACGTGGTAGGCGTCGATGGTCTGGCCGCTGAGGCCGGAGGCCTGGATCATCGCGTTGAGGCCGATGAATTGAGTCTGTCGCACGTGGCCTAAGCCGAAGATGGTGATGATGCGGTTTTCGCCGACCAATGGCACGATGTCCGCGATGGTTCCCAGCGCGGCCAGGCTCAGCAGATCCAGCAGCAGATCGCGGAACGCTTTGGGCAGCCGTTCGCTGCCGCAGTGGAGCCGGGCGACGTGCCATGCGAGCTTGAACGCCACTCCCGCGCCGCAGAGCTGACCGAAGGGATACGTCGATCCCGGCCGGCGGGGATGCACCAGTTCATAGCACACGGGCAGACCATCGGGCGACATTTCGTGATGGTCGGTGATGATCAGGTCCACGCCGAGATCGCGGGCCGTCCGGGCCGGGGCAAGGGCGGTGACGCCGCAGTCGACGGAAACGATCAGAGGCTTGACGGGAAATTGTCCCGCCAGCGTGGTGATGGCGTCGATGCTCAGGCCGTAGCCTTCTTCGACGCGATGAGGGACGTAGGTGCTTACTTCCGCGCCGGCGAGCTTGAGCGTGTGCCAGAGGATGGCGCTGGCGGTGATGCCATCGACGTCGTAGTCGCCGTAGATGACGATGGGCTGTCGGTCGGCGATGGCTTTGACGATGCGTTCGGCCGCGCGCTGCGCGCCGGGCAACAGGCCGGGATCGTGCATTTCCGTCAGTTTGGGATGCAGGAACGGTTCCGCGTTTTGCGGCGTGGTCAGTCCACGCACCCGCAGCAGCCGGGCCACCAACGGGGGCACGTCCAGTTGACGGCCCAAGGCGGCGTCCGCCTCGGCTCCGCCGTCGCCGGCTTCACGCCATCGCCATCGCATCAGCATCCCTGCTTCGCTCATCCGCGCCATCATACAGGGCAAACGCATATGGCATATCCGGGGCCGCATGGAGCCAATGACCGAATCAGGGCAAGCGCATAGGGATCATGAGGCGGATGAGGAGAAATGACGAAGGTCCAAATCCGAATGACGAAACGCCGTCAAACCGGTCTTTCATTCGTCATTTGGTCATTGGCTCCATACCACATGGAAATGCACCAGGGGGTTGTCGTGAGGTCATCCCACCCGTTCGGCCTTGAGTTGTCGGGTCATCAGTTGCGTGATGCCTTCGATGGGATCAAGTCCTTCAAACAACACCTGGTACACGCCCTGCGTGATGGGCATTTCGACCTGATGCTTGTTGGCCAGGGCGACGACGGATTTGGTCGTGGCGACGCCTTCGACGACGCTGTGGGTGGAGGCGAGGATGTCGTCGAGTTTTTTGCCTTTGCCCAGTTGCTCGCCGCAGGTGCGGTTGCGTCCCTGGGGCGAAAAACAGGTGGTCGCCAGGTCGCCCACGCCTGCGATGCCGAAGAACGTGTCGGACTTGGCGCCCATGGCGACGCCGAGGCGCGTGATTTCAGCCAATCCGCGGGAGAGCAGAGCGCTTTTGGCGTTGGTCCCCGCCTGCAGGCCGTCAAGGATGCCGGCCGCCACGGCGATGACGTTCTTCGTCGCGCCTGCCAGTTCCACGCCGAGCAGGTCGGAATTGGTGTACACGCGGAACCAGTGACACGTGAACGTCCGCTGGATCGCCGCGGCCAGTTCGGCGTCTTCGCTGGCGGCGCAGACGGTGGCCGGCAGACATCGCGCCAGTTCATCGGCAATCGAAGGCCCGGAGATCGCCCCGAGCTTCGGCAGCGGCTTGCCCGCCAGACGCAGCACATCGGCGATGATCTGCGAAGGCCTCAGCAGCGTTTCGTTTTCGATGCCCTTGGCCACCGACACGATCGGCACACCCTGCGGCAGATGCGGCGTCAGGCGATGCCAGACGGAACGTACGAACTGCGTCGGCACGGCGGAGACGATCAGGTCCGCCTTGTCGAACGCCCTGGCGTCCTCGGCTGTCAGGCGCAGTGACGCGGGCAGCCGGTAGCCGGGCAGATACCGACGGTTCTCGCCCGTCTGGATCAGGTCCGCGATCTGCTCCCCGAACGCGCCCCAGAGCGTGACCTTGACGCCCTGGCTTTCCAGCAGCAGAGCGCAAACCGTGGCCATCGCGCCGTCACCGATAATGCTGATGTGTTTGTGCATGGTCGGGCCATTGTGGTCATCCGCGGCTGATCGGGCAAATGAGCGCCGCCATGCGCCCCGTGTTGCCCTGATCCCGTCGATGACTGTAGAAATCCTCGTGACACCACGTGCAACACGAACAAGCGTCGATCGATGCGTCGGGGATGCCCATGTCGCGCAGTTGCCGGCTGACCACCTTGGACAGCTCGGCATGAGGCCGGGCTTCGCCGGGCTGTTGATCGACCCACGCGCCCAGTTGGGCGTCGCGCATCGCCTGCGCCACTTCCGGGCCGATTTCAAAATGATCGCGGCAGAGCGTCGGGCCAATGGCAGCCAGCAGTTGGGCCGGCTCCGCGCCGAGTTGTCGCATCGCTTGCACCGCCGCGGGAACGATGCCCGCCACCACGCCGCGCCATCCCGCATGTACCGCCGCGACCGTTCGGCCGTCCATGCTCGCCAGCAGCACCGGCACGCAGTCCGCCGTCCGCACCACCAGCGCCACGCCCGGACGCGATGTCGCCAGCGCGTCGGCCACCGGACGATCATGCAGCTTCGTGGCATCCTCGATCAGCCGCACATCCTGCCCATGGACTTGTTTCATCCCCACGACTTGGGAAATGGGCGAGGCCCACGACGAAATCAACCTGCCGAACCGTCGCGCAGCCGGGGAGTCTTCCCATTGCCGCGGGTCCGATGGCGTCGGCACATCCACCAGATCAAAACCTTTCACCGGATCAGAAACCGGCCCGTGCCGCGTCGTCTGGACATGGGGTATTCCCGCGCTGTGCAGCAGCGTGGATCGCCAGACGACCAGTCCGTCCGCTTCGGTTGTGCGTTGCCAAGCCATGTGTACGATGCCGATTTCAGGAATACGAGCCTGAAGATTCTATGTTTCCCGACGCGGTGCGCAGGGTGGTATTTCCCTGACGTCCAGTCTAGCCATCGGGTGGTGTGGAAAACCTGTGAAGTGGACAGGCGACTACCGATTCGGTAATACGGTCTGATCGAGGTCACCCAAATCGCAAACAGAAGCCAACCTGCCCCTCAAGGACGCCGCAGGATCCGTAACTGTCTAAGCAGTTGTCAGTTGATATCCGTTCTGAGTCGGAACCGGAACAGGTTTCGTACAGGACACGCAAGTCGTTTGTGTTGTCCGATCCGGCTAACGGCGGTGGAGGGGTGTTGTGGAAAAGCATCGATTCGGCAGCGGGGCTAACGATGTTTTAATTATTGCCCTATGGGGAGCTTACGCCCTGTGTCGGCCATGCCGGGTGTATCGGCGTCGCGGTTTGTGCGGTCTGGGGCGATTCAGTGAATGAATCGCATATCGCCAAAGTTGGGGATGATGCCGGTGGCCTTGCCGCTGTAATTCCACGGCGCGGGGAAGTAGACAAAAAAGGCTTTGCCGATCATCAATTCGCGGGGCACCAGGCCGTGCGTCTGTTCGCCGGGATTGAACATGCGCGAGCGGATCCACGGATTGACCGAGATCCAGAACCGGCTGTCCTTGCTCATGGGGCTGTTGTCGCCGAGGCAGAAGAAGCGGTCCGGGCCGATGCGGATGGGATCGCCCATGACGCGGCCGTTGACTTTCACGAGCGTGCCCAGGCCGGGCTGAAGGTTGTCGTCCAGGGAGGCGATGGCGCTGGAGTAGTAGATGTCGCGGTCGACGTCGAGATTGTGCAGGGTCACGGGCGCGCCGGCGACGTCGAGTTGGATCGTCGGACGACTGGCCGGCGGGGGGCGATGCTCCAGCGTTTCGATGGGCAGCTCGAATCGCCATGCGCAAAGGCGCGTGCCGTCGATCCAGACGCTGGCTTCCTGATCGACGAACCAGAATTCGACGCGATGCGCGCGGTGGGGCGTCAGCGGTGAAGCGTGCGATTCGGCGAGCAGGCGAGGCAGGCCGTTGGCTCCCGGCGTGGCGATCGTGATGGTGCCGTCAGGTTCGAGCGTCGCCGTCAGCGGCCGGGCGACGGCGTACGGGTCCGGGTCGTCCACGCGATTGCTCGTGGATATTTTCAGCGTCAATCCCGGCGCCAGAGGTTTGACGGTGAGGGCGACGCGCACGTCCTCGATCGGCTCCTCGCGCAGCGAACGGAACTGGTTGTAGGGATACCAGCCGTTGGGGCCGAAGGTGGAGGTCCCCTGGCCCGTTTCCGCCGCGGCGAAGTCGAACGTCAAGCCGCCTTCATCGGCGGTCTCGTGCGCGAAGCCCTGCCGGCGGTCGATGGTCCAGCGTGCGGGATCGACGGGAATCCAGGGCAGACGCCAGGGATGCTCGCGATCCCGATGATCGACGCGGCCCGCCGAAATCCGGCCCTCGTCCAGCGGCGTGCAGGCGCTGTGAAACACAGGCTGCCACACCGCACGCTGCACCTGCGGGCGATCGCTTTTGCGAGCGATCACCCACGGCTGTTCGCCGGCGTCCAGCGACTGCGTGTACACATTGCCGTCGATGATCCAGAGCTGTTCGCCGGGCAGGCCGATCAGTCGTTTGATGAAGTTTTCCGACGGTTCGTCGGGATATTTGAAGACCACCACGTCCCAGCGTCTCGGTTCGCTGAGGCTGTAGATGTACTTGTGGACGAGGATGCGGTCGCCGGGCCGGACCCAGGAACGCGACGGCAGCCGGTTGACGAAGTGGCACATCGGACAGATGGCCTCGGCATCGTATTTGAGATGGGAAGCGGGGGGGCCGCCGTCCTCGTGCGGCGCGTCGATGGCGAAGCGGTGGCCGCACTGTTCGCAGACCACCTCCATATGCCGGCCAAGCAGCGTCGGCGCCATCGATCCCGTCGGGATCACAAACGCCTCAACCACATATGCACGGAACACGAACGCGAGGATGAACGCCACCACGATCGACTCGAATGTGTCCTTGAGCGATTCCTCCGCATGGCGAGGTTTGGGCTTCGACGCGCGGCTCGGTTGACGATCAGGCATGTCCATGTCCCATGACCCGAGGGCAACGTCCGCGGGCGAAGCGGACATTGTAGCGGCCATTGGCCAATGTGATCGGCCCATCCTGACGCAGGCTTCGTTTGCCTTGCCGCCCTGGAACCGATACAACTGACCGGACCCGATTGCGAACTCTTTCGGACCTTCCCATGAACATCCAAGAACTGATGCAGGTCATCATCCGGATCATCGCCGATCACGCACAGCTTGTTGCCAGCGTGATCACCACGCTGGTGGCGCTGGGAGCCATTCTTGGCGCGGTGGCCTACGGCATCCTCCTTGAACGCAAGATCGCCTCGTGGGTGCAGGACCGCATTGGTCCTAACCGTGTCGGCCCCTTCGGTCTGCTTCAGCCCGCCGCCGACGGCCTGAAATTCCTCATCAAGGAAGACTTCGATCCGCCGGGCGTCGATCTCACGCTCTTCCGCATCGCACCCTTTGTCGCCATCGTCACCGCCATGATCAGTTGGGCCATCATCCCCTGGGGCGGCTATCTCACCGTCGGCGACCAGCAGGTGCTCATCGCCGCCGGTCCCGTCAACATCGGCGTCATCTACGTCCTGGCCGTCGGCTCGCTGGCGGTCTACGGCGTCGTCCTCGGCGGCTTCGCGTCCAACAACAAATACTCCTTCCTTGGCGGAATCCGCGCTACCGCCCAGATGCTCAGCTACGAAATCCCCCTCGGCGTCTGTCTGCTGACCGTGGTCCTCATGCACGGAACCGCCCGCGCGGATTACCTCGTCGAACTCCAGGCCAACGGCGTGTGGAACGTCTTCACCCAGCCGCTGCTGACCATCCTGTTCTTCATCTGCGGCCTCGCCGAGTGCAATCGCGCGCCCTTCGACCTCGCCGAGTGCGAACAGGAACTCGTCGGCGGCTTCCACACCGAGTACAGCTCCATGAAGTTCGCCCTGTTCTTCCTCGGTGAATACATGCACATGATCACCAGCGCCGCCATGCTCGTCCTGCTCTTCTTCGGCGGCTGGGATCTGCCCTTCCTCCACGAGCCGGGCATCGGCGAATCCACCGGCATCTTCTGGGTCATCCTCAAAATGGCGGTCTTCGGCGGAAAGGTCGCCGCGGTCGTCGCCACCATGATGATGGTCCGCTGGACGCTGCCCCGCTTCCGGTTCGATCAACTGATGAAGCTCGCGTGGCGAGGCCTGATCCCGCTGACCGTCGTGCTGCTGCTGGCCACCGCGCTGGCGATCTTCTTCGATCTGCCCATGGGATTCATGACGGCCGTCAATGTCATCCTGCTCGTGACCCTGCCGGCGATGTCGGGACTGCTGCCCAAGGATCCGCCGGTCAACCGTCGCGTCCCCCTGGAAGGCTCCCGCTTCAGCCCGGCAACGCCGACTGAAGCCTGAGTCACAGCCGCGAGCCGACAGTTCGTGCGTCACCTTCACGGCGAACCTTCATAGCCGCGAGCCGACAGTTCGTGCGTCACCTTCACGGTGAACCTTCAGAGCCGCGAGCCGACGGCTCGCGCGTCCGCTCCGCGATGCACGCTACACTTTCGCCATGCTGATAGGCGTTCTCCTGCTCATGTTCGTCGGCGGCATCGCGCTGGCGCAGGCCGTCTGCGATCCCAAGGAAGTCACGCTCCGCTGGCTGCGTCTCGGCGGGCTGATCGCGCTGGCGCTGCTGGCGTTCAGCGGCATGGCGATGTACCTCGCCTGCGAACGCATGGACAAGGTGGTGCTGATCCTTTCCACGGCGATTCCCGCCGCGGCTCAACTGATGCTGACGCAACTGGGCCATCGCCGGTCGCAGCGCATGGCGGCCGGGGCGACATGGGTTTGGGCCTGTGCGGTGCTGGCGGTCGTGGGCATGGGGGCCGATGCGACATGGCTTGCCAGGGGCCTGTCCGCCCCAGCCGCCGGAGGGCTGCTCGGCGCGTGCCTCATGACCATGCTGCTGGGCCACGCCTACCTGACCGCCGGCGGCGAGATGACGCAGAAGCCGTTTCTCCGGCTCGTCGTGCTGCTGGCGGTG